>NZ_CP084267.1:600000-819395 GCF_022879595.1 Caballeronia sp. Lep1P3
GCTACGAGACGCCCACGGTCGGCGGCTTCAACGCGGGCGTCATGTATGGCTTCAGCAACGTGGCGGGCGGGTTCGGCGGCACGTCGACCGTACCGCGCGCGATGAGCGTCGGACTCAAGTACAGCCCGACGGGCACCTTCAATGCGCCGTATTCGTTCGGCGCCGCGTTCACCAAGCTCGATGGCGGCAATGCCGCACCCGGCGCGGGCTCCATCGCCCAGGTCGCGCTGGGCGCGAAGTCGATCTATACGGCAGCCCTCGGCGCGCTCGTGAAGTTCGGCAATTTCTCCGTCAACGGCGTGTACACCTACACGAACGCGTCGGATACCCCGCAAGGCACCGTGACCGTGAACGCCTACGAGGGCGGCCTGAGCTGGCGCCCCGCGCCGGACATTCTGGCTGGCGCAGGCTTCGCTTATATCGATGAACGCAAGCGCGGCAAATACGACATCGCGACGCTCGGCTTCGACTACCTCCTGTCGAAGCGCACCGATGTGTTCGCGGTCGGCACGTTCCAGCACGCACTCGGCGGAGCGCATGTCGCGGGCAATTTCTACGCGGTAACGCCGTATTCGCAGTCGCCCACGTTGCCCAACGGCGCGGGCGCGTCGTCGACAGCGAATCAGGCGGTCGCGCAGATCGGCATCCGTCACAAGTTCTGAGAAGGAGAGCGTCATGAGCAGTCCTTTGAGCACGAAGATGATGCCCGGCTCGCTTGAGGCCTCGTCGAAAGTCAGTCAATCCGCGAGCTTCTGGATTGTTTGCGGCGCCGCCATCGGCTTGATGTTCGGCTTCGGCCCCCTGTTTTTCAGCGTCGCCGGCGTCTTTCTGAAACCGATGGCCGCGACGTTCGGCTGGGGCCGCTCCGCCGTCGCCATGCTGCCGATGTTTTCGCTGATCGGAACGACATTAGGCGGGCCTGCCGTCGGCTATCTCGCGGACCGGCTCGGATGGAGCAAGGTCCTGGCGGGTTCGATCGTGCTGCTCGCGGTCTCGCTCGCGGCGCTTGCCGTTGCGCCGGCCAGTCATGCCTACATTGCCGCAATCGGCTTCCTGATCGGCTTTCTCGGGGCAGGAACGACGCCGGCGGGCTATCTCGGCGTGCTGCCGCGCGTCTTCGACAAGCGGCTCGGCA
Source organism: Caballeronia sp. Lep1P3 (assembly GCF_022879595.1). NCBI lineage: Bacteria > Pseudomonadati > Pseudomonadota > Betaproteobacteria > Burkholderiales > Burkholderiaceae > Caballeronia > Caballeronia sp. Lep1P3. The sequence continues at coordinate 601,136 of NZ_CP084267.1, forward strand.
TGGCGCTCGGATTCGCGATGATCGGCACCGGTATCGGCGGGCTGGTTGCGCCGATCGCCGCGAACCGGCTCAGCGCGACGATGGACTGGCGCCACTGGTTCGGCGTGTGCGCGGTGATCGCGCTTGTGCTCGGCCTCGTTGCGCATCGGTTGATGTTCCGGAATCTGCCGGCTCAGAAGTACTTCGCCGCCGATGTGCAGGCGGCTGCGTCCGTCGAGGCAGGCTACACGCTCGGCGAAGCGGTGCACAGCTTCCGCTTCTGGCTGCTCGCGGTCGTCGTGTTCTTGATCTCGGGCGCGATCATCGGCGGCTTCGTTCATCTCGCGCCGTTCGCGAGCGACCGGGGCCTTGGACGCGATGTCGGCGCACAAGCGGCAGGCGTCGTCGGCGCCGGTCTCGCGATTGCGCGAGTGGGGCTGGGTGTGGTGCTCGATCGCGTGTTCGCGCCGCTCGTGGCCTGCACTGCCTTCTTTGTCGGCGCAGTCGGTTTCGCGATCTTCCTGACCGATGCGTCGCATGTCCCGTCGATGGTCATTCTGGCTGCGCTGCTGCTCGGCATTTCGACAGGCTCAGAAGGCGATCTGATTCCGTTTCTGGCACGCCGATATTTCGGCAAGCGTTCGTTCGGCTCGATCTACGGTTGCCTGTTCGGGGCCGCGACGCTGGGTGGCGGGGCAGGCCCGTTCCTGTACGGCCTCGCTTTTGACCGCCTCGGCTCCTATACCCTCGTGCATGCGGTGTCGCTGGCCGCATGTCTCGTCGGCGCGTTCGCAGTCCTCTTGCTCGGGCGTTATCCGGCAGAGACCACGGATCAGTAACGATCAGGATGGCAGATCAATGAAGCTCACAAGAGACAACACCTCGAAATTCGTGCAGGCCGGCGCCGTCAAGGTGCATTACCACGAGGCCGGCACCGGCCCGGTCCTGCTGTGCATCCACGGCGGCGCGCCAGGCGCGTTCGGCTGGGGCAACTTCGGCCGCAATCTGGAGGCGCTGTCGCGCAACTTCCGGACGATCATCGTCGATCTGCCGGGTTACGGGCGCTCCGGCAAACCTCGAATCGAAGGGCCGCGCACGAGCTTCTATGCGCGTACCTTCCGCGACATGCTGGATGCACTGGATATCGGCCGCGCGCATGTGATGGGGCTTGCAACGGGCGGTTCCGTCGCGCTCAAGATGGCGCTCGACTTTCCCGAGCGCGTCGATCGGCTGGTGGTCATCAGTTCGCCCGGCGGCCTCTCGCTTTTCCAGCCTATGCCGCCGAAGCCCGACACGCACAGCTATTACAGCGGCGAAGGCCCGAGCATGGAACGCATGCGCGCAAATCTGGAGCGGCTCGTCTATGACCCGACGATCCTGACCGAGGAAGTGATCCGCGAACGCTACGAAGCCAGCATCGAGCCGGAGTTCATGAATCAGGCACCGGAAGGGCATGGCGGCAAGCCGGGGCAAACGCTGGAGCCGCTGTGGCAGGACCTGCACCGGATTCAGGCGGAGACACTGGTCATTTGGGGCCGCAATAACCAGACGATCAACTACGACCACGCTCTGTTCATGCTGACCCGGATTCCGAAGGCGCGCGTTCATATCCACGGCAACTGCGGCCTGTGGGTGCCTTACGAGAAGATGCACGAGTTCAATAGCAACGTCACCGGCTTTCTGTCGGTGGACCTGACGGCGAGGCCCGCACAATGATGAAGCACACGAGTATCTGGCAGCACCTCTTCAAGACGCCTCACAAGCTCGCGTGGATCGATGCAGGCGGCGTCAACACGCGCTATCTGGAAGCGGGACCGGCCGATGCACCGGTGGTCATCCTGCTGCATGGCACTGCGGGCAGTCTGGAGAATTTCAGCGCGAATTACGCGGCCTACGCCGAGCACTTTCGCGTCATTGGCCTCGACATGCTCGGTTGCGGCTGGACCGACAAGCCGGATTACGACTACCTGATCAATCACTACGCCGAACACGTGCGCAGCTTCATGGATGCGCTCGGCATCGACAAGGCCGCCGTGGTGGGCGTGTCACTGGGCGCGTGGGTTGGCGCCGCGCTGGCGCAGGCACACCCGGAACGCGTCGACAGGCTGGTTCTCGTGTCGCCGGCGGGCATCATCACCGATCCGGAGGAAGAGCAACGCTTCGCCGAAAAGCTGCGCAAGAGTCGTTCGACCGCCGCAGCCGAGCCGACCTGGGAAACCGTGTCCGCCGCGCTGAAAGCCCTGATTCTGGACCCGGAAACGCTGTCCGATGAAATCGTCGCCGTTCGCCTCGCAATCTATCAGGACCCGCGCATGAAGGCTGCCATGCCGCGTTTGCTCGCTTTCTCGAAGGGCGGTCAGGCGCTCAGCGCCGAACAATGGCGTAGCCTCGCGCTGCCGATGCAGGTCATTGCCGCCGTGGACGCGCCCAATATGTTTCTCAGCAACGCCTATGCGATCGCCGAGATTGCGCCGGATGCGCGCATCGTGGAAATGACGGGTTGCGATCACTGGGCCCAGTATGAACAGCCGGACGCCTTCAATCAGCAAAGCATCGCTTTTCTGCTCGAAGCCTGACCACGCAGGTTGATATTCACCAGACGCTTCGTCGCAGAGGCACGCACAATAGTTCGGTATCCGTATCGATCGTGGCTTGCGGTGACGAAGCCATAACAGACAAAAGGTAATCGATGGCAAACGCCACCCTTATCGACGCGCTCGCGGATCGCCTGCGCAAGGCGGAACTCGCGTGCGACGCGATCGAGCCGGTTCGCGGCGAGATTGCGCTGGACGACCTGGCGATGGCGTATGCCGTGCAGCAGGCCAACGTCGATGCACGCGTGGCGGCGGGCGAGCGCATCGTCGGCCGCAAGATCGGTCTGACTTCGCTCGCCGTGCAGAAGCAACTCGGCGTGGATCAGTCGGACTTCGGCGCGCTGTTCGACAGCATGTCCTACGGCGACAATCAGCCGATCCCGCTCGGCCTGTTCATTCAGCCCAAGGTCGAAGCCGAGATCGCGCTGGTTCTCAAGCGCGACCTCACGCGCAAGAAGCACACTTACGCCGACATCATCAACGCCACGGACTACGCGCTGGCCGCGATCGAAATCGTCGATAGCCGCATCCGTGGCTGGGATATCCGGTTCGTCGACACGGTGGCCGACAACGCTTCGAGCGCGGCCTTCGTGGTCGGCAGCCGTCCGGTCGCGCTGGCCGATATCGACCTGTTCAACGCCGGCATGACGCTGGAACGCGATGGCGAAGTGCTGTCGGGCGGCGGCGGCGCGAACTGCCTTGGCAATCCGCTCAACGCCGCGATGTGGCTGGCCGACCGCATGTCCCAGCTCGGCACACCGTTGCGTGCCGGCGACGTGGTGTTGACCGGCGCGCTCGGCCCGATGGTCACGGTGACGCAACCGGGCACCTATACCGCGCATATCGAAGGGCTCGGCAGCGTGCGGGCAACCTTCGCGTAGCCGATTGCTGGCCGGCAACTCAACACACTCTCAGGAAACGAAATGGCTTCGGCAAAACTCAAGGCCGCGATCATCGGGTCGGGCAATATCGGCACCGACCTGATGATCAAGATCATGCGGCACGGCAAGTATCTGGAAATGGGCGCGATGGTCGGCATCGACGCGAACTCGGACGGTCTCGCGCGCGCCGCGCGTCTGGGTGTGGCGACGACGCACGAAGGCGTTCGAGGTCTCGTGAACCTGCCGGTTTTCGCGGACATCGACGTGGTGTTCGACGCGACCTCGGCCGGCGCGCACATCAAGAACGACGCGTTTCTCCGTGAACGCAAGCCCGGCATCCGCGTGATCGACTTGACGCCTGCGGCGATCGGTCCGTACTGCGTGCCGGTGGTCAATCTCGACACTCACCTCGATGCGCTCAACGTGAACATGGTCACGTGCGGCGGTCAGGCCACGATCCCGATGGTGGCGGCGGTCTCGCGCGTCGCCAAGGTGCATTACGCGGAAATCGTCGCGTCGATCAGCAGCAAGTCGGCGGGTCCGGGCACGCGCGCGAATATCGACGAGTTCACGGAAACGACGTCGCGGGCGATCGAAGTAGTCGGCGGCGCATCGAAGGGCAAGGCGATCATCGTGCTGAACCCAGCCGAGCCGCCCATGATGATGCGCGACACGGTGTACACGCTGTCCGCGCTGGCCGATCAGGAGAAGATCGAGAAATCGATCGAAGAAACGGTCGCCGCCGTGAACGCCTACGTGCCGGGCTACCGCCTGAAACAGAAGGTACAGTTCGACGCGATTCCCGAGAACGCGCCGCTCAATATTCCGGGCCTCGGCAAGTTCAGCGGCCTCAAAACGTCGGTGTTCCTCGAAGTCGAAGGCGCCGCTCACTATCTGCCGGCCTACGCCGGCAATCTCGACATCATGACATCCGCCGGCCTCGCGACTGCGGAGCGCATGGCTCAGTCGATGCTTCAGGGAGTGCTCGCATGAACGCGAACAATACCGGCAAGAAACTCTATGTCTCCGACGTGACCCTGCGCGACGGCATGCACGCGATCCGTCATCAATACTCGATCGACGATGTGCAGGCGATCGCCCGCGCGCTCGACAAGGCGAAGGTGGACAGCATCGAAGTCGCACACGGCGACGGCCTGCAGGGTTCGAGCTTCAACTATGGCTTCGGCGCGCACAGCGATCTCGAATGGATCGAGGCCGTCGCGGACGTAGTCCAGCACGCGAAGGTCGCGACGCTGCTCTTGCCGGGCATCGGCACGATCCACGATCTGAAAGCCGCTTACGACGCTGGCGCGCGCGTCGTGCGCGTCGCGACGCACTGCACCGAAGCGGACGTGTCAAAGCAGCATATCGAGTACGCCCGCGAACTCGGCATGGACACAGTCGGCTTCCTGATGATGAGCCACATGACGACGCCGGAGAATCTCGTCGTCGAGGCGAAGAAGATGGAAAGCTACGGCGCGACCTGCATCTATGTAGTCGATTCCGGCGGCGCGCTCAACATGAACGATGTGCGCGATCGCTTCCGCGCGCTGAAGGGCGCATTGAGGCCGGAGACGCACACCGGCATGCACGCGCATCACAACCTGTCGCTCGGCGTCGCGAACTCGATCGTCGCGGTGGAAGAGGGCTGCGATCGCGTCGATGCATCGCTCGCGGGCATGGGCGCGGGCGCGGGCAACGCGCCGCTCGAAGTGTTCATCGCGGCAGCCGAGCGCATGGGATGGAACCACGGCACCGATCTCTACACGCTGATGGACGCAGCCGACGACATCGTGCGTCCGTTGCAGGATCGTCCGGTTCGCGTGGATCGCGAGACGCTGGCGCTCGGTTATGCGGGCGTGTATTCGAGCTTCCTGCGGCATTCGGAAGCCGCCGCGCGTAAATACGACCTGAAGGCCGTCGATATCCTCGTCGAGCTGGGCAAGCGCCGCATGGTCGGCGGCCAGGAAGACATGATCGTCGACGTGGCGCTCGACCTCAAGAAGCGCGCCGCGCACGCCTGAGAGCGGCGCATTCCCTGACCGAGGCTCCCGAACAGGGCGAGCCTCGGTCCTGCCGCGCCGCTTGGGCAGCGGCGCTACTTTCCTTCCAGTGCGGCGACCACTTCCGCCGCCGCCTCCTGCAGGGGCGGCACATAGCGGCGCACGGCTTCCGCGAGCGTCACCGCGCGCGACAGGAACACCACGTTCAGACTCGCGAGAACGCGATCCTTGTCCTTGATGGCGACCGCCACCGCGCCGATCTTCGCCTGTGCGGTCCAGTCGCCGAAATTCGTCCCGAAGCCGTCTTCGCGCACGCGCCGGATCAGGCTCGACACGAGACTGTCGTTGCGCGCGATGGTCTGCTGCTCTTCGCCGCCCGAACCCGATCGCAGCAGTTCCAGGATGTCTTCGCGCTGCTCGTCGGGACACGTCGCGAAATAGGCGCGACCCGCCGCGGTCAACAGCATCGGCAGACGGCGTCCGACCATCGCGCGATGAAACGACAACTGGCTGAAGCGATGCGTCGTCTCGCGGATGATCATCGCATCGCCATCGGGCGTCGTGAGATCGGACGGCCACGCGACGCGCTGCAGCAGTTGTCCCATGATCGGCGGTGCGACGGTGGCGACGCGCTCCGTATCCGTGAAGCCTTCGCTCAGCGAACGCACCGCGAGCGTGAGACGAAAGCTGTCGTCCGACGCGCTTCTGCGCACGAATCCTTCTTCCATCAGCGTTTCCAGCAGGCGGCGCGCCGTCGTGCGATGCAGGCCCGTCAATTCCGCGATCTGCTGGCTCGTCGCGCGTCCGCCTTCCATCGCGTTCAGGGCGCGCAGCACGTCGAGGCCGCGCGCGAGGCCACGCACATTGGTATAGGTTGCCACCGCGAAATCTCCTTCTGAATCAGGCATGTGCATTCTATGCACAAATTCGAGATTTTGTTGAGCGCGTTGGTGGCCGCCCATAGACTGCACACATCATCTAATAAAGACACCTCGCTTCCGCCGCGTCTCGCCGGGCGGTCGACAAATACATTCAGGAGACAAGCATGCGCCCCGCCTTCGATCCGGCGGCCGGCAACGGCCGCGCTCATCCTTCAAAAACCTCGCAGCAGACGATTCACGCCGATGTCGCCATCATCGGAGCCGGTCCCGTCGGGCTGATGATCGCGAACATTCTCGGCTTGCAGGGCGTGCGCGTCGTGCTCGTGGAGAAGCTCCCGCAGATCATCGATTATCCGCGCGCCATTGGTCTGGATGACGAAGCATTGCGCGTCTTCCAGTCGATCGGCCTTGCCGACGACCTGCTGCCGCACACGACGCCGAATCACTGGATGCGCTTCACGCTGAAGGGCAAGTGCTTCGCGTCGATCGAACCGCGCACCGACGAATTCGGCTGGCCGCGCCGCAACGCCTTCCTTCAGCCGCTCGCGGATGAACTGCTGTACCGCGGCCTTGCGCGTTTCGCGCATGTCGAGACCTTGCTCGGCCATACGGTCGAGAGTGTCGCTCAGGACCAAGACGGCGTGATCGTCGACGTGACGGACGCCAGTGGCGCGCGCAAGACCGTGCGCGCGGCCTATCTGGTCGGCGCGGACGGCGGCAACAGCTTCGTGCGCCGCACGCTCGACGTGCCGTTCGAAGGCCGCACGAAGCCGAATCAGTGGATCGTGATCGACGTGCGCCATGATCCTATCGGCTCGCCGCACATCTATCTTCATTGCGATGCAAAGCGTCCCTATGTCTCCGCCGCGCTGCCGCACGGCATTCGCCGCTTCGAGTTCATGGTGATGCCGGGCGAGACCGAAGAGGAGCTTTCGAAGCCGGAGAACATGGCGGCGCTCGTGAAAAACGTCGTGGCCGACCCGCACAAGGTGGATTACATCCGTCAGCGCGTCTATACGCACAACGCGCGGCTCGCGAGCACGTTTCGCGTGAAGCGCATCCTGCTCGCCGGCGACGCCGCGCACATCATGCCCGTGTGGCAGGGCCAGGGCTACAACAGCGGCATCCGCGACGCCAGCAATCTCGGCTGGAAGCTCGCGATGGTCGTGAAGGGCGTCGCGGGCGACGCGCTGCTCGACAGCTACACGATGGAACGCCGCGCCCATGCGCGCTCGATGATCCATCTCTCCGAAGTGGCCGGCGACATCTTCGCGCCGACGAGCTTCTTCGGCTCGAAGGTGCGCGATGCCTTCGTGCGCAGTTTCAACGTGCTCCCTACCATGAAGCGCTATTTCGTGGAGATGCGCTTCAAGCCGATGCCGCGCTACGAGGAAGGCGCCGTGCTGCTGGAGCCGCGCGAGCGGCGCGACGGTGTGCTTGCCCGCATGATCGCGAAGGGCGGTCATTCGGCGCTCGGCCGCCTGCTCGGACTCATGAGCGAGAAGCGCGAATCGTGGATCGGGCGCGTGGTGCACGGCCGCGATCCGCACGCGCATACGCCGGTGGGCCGCATGTTCATTCAGCCGCGCGTGCGTCTCGCGGATGGCGCGATCGCGCGCTTCGACGATGCCATCGGCAATCGCTTCGCGATGATCGGCTGGGGCGCGGACCCGACGTTCTGCCTCACGCCCGAAGCGCGGCGCATCTGGACGTCGCTGGGCGGCGTGTTCGTCATCGCGAAGCCGGACACGCAACTCGCGTTTCATGACGACGTGCCCGAAGGCGTGATCGCGCTCGGCGATATCGACGCGCGTCTGAAGGACTGGTTCGCGCGCCTGCCCGAATCGGTCGTGCTGTTGCGCCCTGACCGCTTCGTGGCGTCGATGTGCTCGCCCCAGTGCGCCTCCGATCACGTCATGCAACTCGCGCAAAAGCTCGCGTTCGTACCGGCGGCTGAAACGCCGGCGGAACGCACGCGTTCCCGCGACATCGTCACCGAAGGAGCCTGACATGACGATCCATCTCGAATGCATGTCGCATACGCCGCTCTCCGGCTACTACGACCCCGCGCCGGAAGTCGTCGCGGAAGTCGAACGGATGCAACAGGCGGCACGCGAGCGCGTGCGCCGGTTCGATCCCGAACTCGTGATCGTGTTCGCGCCCGATCACTACAACGGCTTCTTTTACGACGTGATGCCGCAGTTCTGCATCGGCGTGAACGCGACGGCCATCGGCGACTTCGGCAGCGCGGCCGGGCCGCTTCGCGTCCCGCAGGAAGCCGCGCTCGCGCTCGCCGATGCCGTGCTCGCGAGCGATATCGACGTCGCCGTGTCGTATCGCATGCAGGTCGATCACGGTTGCGCGCAGGCGCTCGACATCCTGACGGGCGGTCTCGATCGCTATCCGGTCGTGCCGGTGTTCATCAATTCGGTCGCGCCGCCGATGGCTTCGTGCCGCCGCGCGCGGCTGCTCGGCGAGGCCATCGGCCGCTTCGTCGCGGGTTCCCAGCGGCGCGTGTTGCTGATCGGTTCGGGCGGCATTTCGCATGAGCCGCCGGTTCCGGAGATTCACGGCGCGGATGACGTCGTGGCCGAACGTCTGATCGCGGGACGCAATCCATCGCCCGAATCGCGCGAGGCGCGTCAGTCGCGCACGGTCGCGGCGGCGAAAGCGTTCGCCTCGGGCGACAGCCGTCTGCATCCGCTGAATCCGGCGTGGGACTGGGCTTTTCTGGACCTGCTGGCGCGCGGTGACGTCGCCGCCGCCGACGGTTTCACCAACGACGCGATCACGGGCGATGCCGGCAAATCGGCGCACGAAGTCCGCACATGGATCGCGGCGTTCGGCGCGCTCGCGGCGTGCGGGCCTTACGAAGCGTCGATCGACTATTACCGCGCGATTCCCGAATGGATCGCGGGCTTCGGCGCGATGCACGCGCACTCGGCCGAACGCGCGCCGTTGCGTATCGCTGCCGCCACTGACAACGAACGCGCATGAAAGGAGACAAGCAAATGCCGGACATTCAATCGATCGCTGCGCGCCTGCGCGACGCGCAAGCATCGCGCGAGGCGATCGCGCCCGTGCGCGATGAAGCGCAAGCAGGCGACGTGGCGAGCGCCTATGCCATTCAAAAGATCAACGCCGATCTGCGCGTGGAGCAGGGCGAGCGCATCGTCGGCAGGAAGATCGGGCTTACGTCGGCAGCGGTGCAGCAACAGCTCGGCGTCGATCAGCCGGACTTCGGCACGCTCTTCGCGTCGATGGCCTACGGCGACAACCAGCCGATGCCGCTCGCATCGCTGATTCAGCCGAAGGTCGAAGCCGAGATCGCGCTCGTGCTCGACCGCGATCTCACCGCCGACAAGCACACCTTCGCCGATCTGATGCGTGCCACCGCCTACGCCGTCGCCGCGATCGAAGTGGTGGACAGCCGCATCCGCGACTGGAACATCCGCTTTTTCGACACCGTCGCCGACAACGCGTCGAGCGGGCTCTTCGTGCTCGGCAGCCGTCCGGTGCTGCTGCGCGACATCGATCTGACGGCATGCGCCATGACGCTTTCCCGCGACGGCGAAGTGCTGTCGCGCGGCAACGGCGCGGCGTGCCTCGGCAATCCGCTCAACGCCGCCGCGTGGCTCGCGGACCGCATGGTGCAGCTCGGCACGCCCCTGCGCGCGGGCGACGTCGTGCTGACCGGCGCGCTCGGCGCGATGGTCGCGGTGAAAGGACCCGGTTCATACCTGACGGAGATCGAAGGTCTCGGCAGCGTGCGCGCCACCTTCGGCGAATGATTCACGAAACATACGGAGACACTCGATGGCAACTGACAATCCCAAACGCAAGGCCGCGATCATCGGCTCGGGCAACATCGGCACGGATCTGATGATCAAGATCATGCGCCGCAGCGAGCACCTCGAAGTCGCGGCGATGGTCGGCATCGATCCGGCGTCGGACGGGCTGGCGCGCGCGGCGCGGCTCGGCGTGGCGACCACGCACGAAGGCGTCGAAGGCTTGACGCGCCTGCCCGTATTCGACGAGATCGACTTCGTGTTCGATGCGACGTCTGCCGGTGCGCACGTGAAGAACGACGCGTTCCTGCGCCGGCTCAAGCCCGGCATCCGCATGATCGACCTGACGCCGGCGGCCATCGGCCCCTACTGCGTGCCGGTGGTCAACCTCGACGCGCATCTCGATGCGCTCAACGTCAACATGGTCACCTGCGGCGGGCAGGCGACCATTCCGATGGTGGCCGCCGTGTCGCGCGTCGCGAAGACGCATTACGCGGAAATCGTCGCGTCGATCAGCAGCAAGTCGGCGGGTCCGGGCACGCGCGCGAATATCGACGAGTTCACCGAGACCACGTCGAAGGCGATCGAAGCGGTAGGCGGGGCGGCCAAAGGCAAGGCGATCATCGTGCTGAACCCGGCCGAGCCGCCGCTCATGATGCGCGACACGGTGTATGTGCTGTCCGAAGCCGCCGATCAAACCGAGGTCGAGGTATCCGTCGAAGAGATGGCCAAGGCCGTGAACGCGTATGTGCCGGGCTATCGCCTGAAGCAGAAGGTCCAGTTCGACGTGATTCCCGAGAACGCGCCGCTCAATATTCCGGGCCTCGGCAAGTTCAGCGGCCTCAAAACATCGATCTTCATCGAAGTCGAAGGCGCGGCGCATTACCTGCCCGCGTATGCCGGCAATCTCGACATCATGACGTCCGCCGCGCTCGCCACCGCCGAGCGCATGGCCGCGACGCTCGTGGACACAGCAGCCTAAATGGACGGCAACATGGACAAGAAACTCTATATCTCCGACGTGACCCTGCGCGACGGCATGCACGCGATCCGTCATCAATACTCGATCGACGATGTGCAGGCGATCGCCCGCGCGCTCGACAAGGCGAAGGTGGACAGCATCGAAGTCGCACACGGCGACGGCTTGCAAGGTTCGAGCTTCAACTATGGCTTCGGCGCGCACAGCGATCTCGAATGGATCGAGGCCGTCGCGGACGTGGTCCGGCACGCGAAGGTCGCGACGCTGCTCTTGCCGGGCATCGGCACGATCCACGACCTCAAAGCCGCTTACGACGCCGGTGCGCGCGTCGTGCGCGTCGCGACGCACTGCACCGAGGCGGACGTGTCGAAGCAGCATATCGAGTACGCCCGCGAACTCGGCATGGACACCGTCGGCTTTCTGATGATGAGCCACATGACGACGCCGGAGAACCTCGTCGTCGAGGCGAAGAAGATGGAAAGCTACGGCGCGACCTGCATCTATGTGGTCGATTCGGGCGGCGCGCTGAACATGAACGATGTACGCGATCGCTTCCGCGCGCTGAAGGGCGCATTGAAGCCGGAGACGCAGACCGGCATGCACGCGCATCACAACCTGTCGCTCGGCGTCGCGAACTCGATCGTCGCGGTGGAAGAGCGCTGCGATCGCGTCGACGCGAGTCTCGCGGGCATGGGCGCGGGCGCGGGCAACGCGCCGCTGGAAGTGTTCATCGCGGCAGCCGAGCGCATGGGATGGAACCACGGCACCGATCTGTACACGCTGATGGACGCAGCCGATGACATCGTGCGCCCGCTGCAGGATCGTCCGGTTCGCGTGGACCGCGAGACGCTCGCGCTCGGTTATGCAGGCGTGTATTCGAGCTTCCTGCGGCATTCGGAAGCCGCCGCGCGCAAATACGACCTGAAGGCTGTGGACATCCTCGTCGAGCTGGGCAAGCGCCGCATGGTCGGCGGCCAGGAAGACATGATCGTCGACGTGGCGCTCGATCTCAAGAAGCGCGCCGCGCACGCCTGAGCAACCCGAATCAGCGAAGCGCCATGAAGAGCGCCGCATGTCAAAACCGGAGACTTCTCGATGAAACCTTCTACGACCGCGCCCGGGCGTTCCGGCGGCGCACTCACGATCGGCCTGTGCCTCGTGGTCGCGCTGCTGGAAGGGCTCGACCTGCAATCGACGGGCGTCGCCGCGCCCCGCATGGCGGCCGAGTTCCATCTCGCCGTCGCGCAACTCGGCTGGGCTTTCGGTATCGGCGCGCTCGGGCTCTTGCCGGGCGCGGCAATCGGCGGACGTCTCGCCGACGGCATCGGACGCAAGCGCGTGCTGATGTTGTCGGTGACGCTCTTCGGCGTCTTTTCCATCGCGACGACACAGGTGTGGAACCTGCAAAGCCTGCTCGCGATGCGCTTCCTGACCGGTCTCGGCCTCGGCGCCGCGATGCCGAACCTGATCGCGCTATGCGCCGAAGCCGCTCCGCCCGAGCGTCGCGGCGTCGCCGTCGGCGCGATGTACTGCGGCATGCCGTTCGGCGCGGCGCTGGCGGCGGTCATCGGCATCGTGAGTCCGGGCGAGGAAGGCTGGCGGCATATTTTCTATGTCGGCGGTCTCGGGCCGCTCCTGACCTTGCCGCTGCTCGCGCTGTTCCTCAAGGAATCGACGCACTTCGTCGCGGCGAGCCGTCAGGCGCCCGGCGGCGTCGTGCAGGCGCTCTGGAAGGAAGGGCGCGCGGGCACGACCATCGCGCTGTGGACGAGCTATCTCGGCACGCTGATCGTGCTGTACTTCCTGATGAACTGGCTGCCGTCGATGGTCGTGAGCCGCGGCCTGACGCGCGTGCAGGCGGGCGTCGTGCAGATGATGTTCAACATCGGCGGCGGCATCGGCGCGATCGTCATTGCGGCGCTGATGGACCGTATCGGCAAGCGGCCGGTCGTCGTCGGCATGTATGTCGGCATCGCGGCGGCGCTGCTTGCGCTGGCGGGCGCCACCGGCAGCGTATCGATGGCCTGCGGCGGACTGCTGGCAGGACTGTTTCTGGTGGGCGGGCAATCGGTCCTCTATGCACTCGCGGGCGCTGCCTATCCGACGCAGGTGCGAGGAACGGGCGTCGGCGCGGCGGTGGCCGTCGGGCGCGTCGGCTCGATGGTCGGGCCGCTGATCGCCGGGCAGTTGCTCGCGCTGGGCCAGAGCGCATCGATGCTCGTGCTGTCGAGCATTCCGCTGATCGTGATCGCGGCAGTCGGCGCGCTCACCGTGGCGGCCAATCTGACGCGCGAAACGCCCGACGTTGCGCGCGCACTTCGAACCGAATCTATCTGAATCGATCTCTGAGGAACATGAACATGAACATGACGACCAACGAAACCTGGACGGAAGCCGCCACGAGCAAGTTCGTGAGCGTGATGGAAGGCGATACGGAACTGCGCATCCACTACAACGACACCGGCGCGGGCCGCGAAACGCTCGTGCTGCTGCACGGTTCCGGCCCCGGCGCGAGCGGCTGGGCGAACTATCACCGCAACGTCGATGCGTTCGCCGATGCGGGCTATCGCGTGCTGCTCATCGACTGCCCGGGCTGGGGCAAGAGCGATTCGATCGTCTGCACGAGTTCGCGCTCCGATCTGAACGCGCGCGTCGTCAAGGGCGTGCTCGATACGCTCGGCATCGACCGCGTGCACTTCGTCGGCAATTCGATGGGCGGCCACAGCGCGGTGGCGTTCGCGCTGTCATATCCGGACCGCGTCGGCAAGCTGGTGCTGATGGGCGGCGGCACCGGCGGCCCGAGCCAGTTCGTGCCGATGCCGACCGAAGGCATCAAGCTCTTGCAGGCGGTCTATCGCGATCCGTCGATCGAGAACATCAAGCGCATGCTCAACGTGTTCGTGTACGACGCGAGCACGATGACCGAGGAATTGCTGGAGGCGCGTCTGCAAAACATGCTGGCGCGGCGCGATCATCTGGAAAACTTCGTCAAGAGTCTCGCCGCGAACCCGAAGCAGTTTCCCGATTACGGGCATCGGCTGAACGAAATCAAGGTGCCTGCGCTCGTCATCTGGGGACGCGACGACCGCTTCGTGCCGATGGACGTCGGCTTGCGTCTCGTCTGGGGCATGCCGAATGCCGACCTGCTCGTGTTCGGCCGCTGCGGGCATTGGGCGCAGTGGGAGCATGCCGAGCGATTCAACGAGACCGTGCTGGCGTTCCTCGCGCGGTAAAGGCAGGCCGTGCGGCGGATGTCGAACCGGGTATCGCCGCATGCGATACCCGGTCGGCGTTCGACCGCATCAGGCCGGATCGGGAACCCTGACGAATCCCTCCATCAGCACTCTCGCGCTTCGGCTCATCAGGGCCTTCTCGACGCGCCATTCGCCGCCGGACTGCACGGCCTGAGCGCCCACGCGCAACGTGCCGGACGGATGGCCGAACCGCACGGACCGGCGCTCGCCGCCGCCCGCCGCGAGATTGACGAGCGTGCCCGGAATCGCCGCGGCCGTGCCGATCGCGACGGCCGCCGTGCCCATCATCGCGTGATGCAGCTTGCCCATCGATAGCGCGCGCACGAGCACATCGACATCGTCCGCGCCGATGCGCTTGCCGCTCGATGCGACATACGCCGCCGGCGGCGCGACGAACGCGATCTTCGGCGTGTGCTGACGCTTCGCGATTTCATCGAGGCTGCCGATCAGCCCCATGCGCAGCGCACCGTAGGCGCGAATGGTCTCGAAGCGCGTGAGCGCCGCGTCGTCGCCGTTGATCGCGTCCTGCAGTTCCATACCGGTGTAGCCGATGGCGTCCGCGTTCACGAAGATCGTCGGAATGCCGGCGTTGATCATCGTCGCCTTGAAGGTGCCGATGCCGGGCACGTCGAGATCGTCGACGACGTTGCCCGTCGGGAACATCGCGCCTTGCGCGCCTTCTTCCTCCGCAGCAGGATCGAGAAATTCGAGTTGCACTTCGGCGGCCGGAAACGTCACGCCGTCCAGTTCGAAGTCGCCGGTTTCCTGCACGGCGCCGCTCGTCATCGGCACATGCGCGATGATCGTCTTGCCGATATTCGCCTGCCAGATGCGCACGATCGCGATGCCGTTGTCCGGCACGCGCTCGGGATCGACGAGGCCGCTCGCGATCGCGAACGGGCCGACCGCCGCCGAGAGATTGCCGCAATTGCCGCTCCAGTCGACGAACGGCTTGTCGATCGACACCTGGCCGAAGAGGTAATCGACGTCATGTCCGGGCCGCGTGCTTTTCGAAACGATGACCGTCTTGCTCGTGCTGGACGTGGCGCCGCCCATGCCGTCGATCTGCTTGCCATACGGGTCCGGGCTGCCGATCACGCGCAGGAACAACGCATCGCGCGCGGCTCCAGGCACGCGCGCCGCTTCGGGCAAGTCGTTCAGGCGAAAGAAGACGCCCTTGCTGGTGCCGCCGCGCATGTTGGTCGCGGGAATCCTGATCTGAGGTCTGTGTGTCATGTCGTTCGAATCCTTTGTGATGTCAGGCCGCCGCCTTCGACGACTCGAGAAAGTCCTGCGCGAAACGTTGCAGCACGCCGCCGGCTTCGTAGATCGACACTTCTTCGGCCGTGTCGAGCCGGCACGTCACCGGAATCTCGACGCGCTCGCCGTTTCTGCGATGCATCACGAGCGTGAGATCGGCGCGCGGCTTGCGTTCGCCGATCACGTCATACGTCTCGGTGCCGTCGATGCCGAACGTCTCGCGATTCGAACCCGGCTTGAATTCGAGCGGCAGCACGCCCATGCCGATGAGGTTCGTGCGATGAATGCGTTCGAACCCTTCCGCGACGATCGCCTCCACGCCCGCGAGCCGCACGCCTTTCGCGGCCCAGTCGCGCGACGAGCCTTGTCCGTAATCCGCACCCGCGACGATGATGAGCGGCTGCTTGCGTTCCATGTAGGTTTCGATCGCTTCCCACATGCGCGTGACGCGGCCTTCCGGTTCGATGCGCGCGAGCGAGCCTTTCTTCAACTCGCCATCGACGATCGCCATTTCGTTGACGAGCGTCGGATTCGCGAACGTCGCGCGCTGCGCGGTCAGATGGTCGCCGCGATGCGTCGCGTATGAATTGAAGTCTTCCTCGGGCAAGCCCATCTTCGCGAGATATTCGCCCGCCGCGCTGTTCGCGAGAATCGCGTTGGACGGCGAAAGGTGGTCGGTCGTGATGTTGTCGCCGAGCACCGCGAGCGGACGCATGCCCTTGAGCGTGCGTTCGCCCGCGAGCGCGCCTTCCCAGTACGGCGGGCGGCGAATATAGGTGCTTTGCGCGCGCCAGTCGTAGAGCGGGCTGATAGCCTCGCCGCTTTGCGCGGTCAGCGCGAACATCGGTTCATAGACGCGCCGGAACTGTTCGGGCTTCACGCTCTGTCTGACGATGGCGTCGATCTCTTCGTCGCTCGGCCAGATGTCTTTCAGATACACGGGCTGGCCGTCCTTGCCGACGCCCAGCGCATCGCGTTCGATGTCGAAGCGGATCGTGCCCGCGATCGCATACGCGACGACGAGCGGCGGCGACGCGAGAAACGCCTGCTTCGCATACGGATGAATGCGGCCGTCGAAGTTGCGGTTTCCCGAGAGCACGGCGGTCGAATACAGATCGCGATCGATGATTTCCTGCTGGATGGCGGGGTCGAGCGCGCCGGACATGCCGTTGCACGTCGTGCACGCGAACGCGACGATGCCGAAGCCGAGCCGCTCCAGATCGGTCAGCAAACCGGCTTCCTGCAAATACAGCTCGACCGCCTTCGAGCCCGGCGCGAGCGACGACTTCACCCACGGCTTGCGCGTGAGGCCCTGTGCATTCGCATTGCGCGCGAGCAGGGCGGCTGCAATCACGTTGCGCGGATTGCTCGTGTTCGTGCAGCTCGTGATCGCGGCAATGACGACCGCGCCGTCGGGCATCTGCCCGGGCGTCTCTTCCCATTTCCCGGCGATGCCGCGCGCCGCCAGTTCGGAAACCGGCAGGCGCTTGTGCGGGTTCGACGGTCCCGCCATGTTGCGCACGACCGTCGAGAGATCGAAGCGCAGTACGCGTTCATACTCCGCGTGTTTGAGCGAATCGGCCCACAGGCCGGCAGTTTTTGCATAACGCTCGACGAGGCTCACTTGCACATCGTCGCGGCCGGTGAGACGCAGATAATCGATCGTCTGCTCGTCGATATAGAACATCGCGGCGGTCGCGCCGTACTCGGGCGCCATGTTCGAGATCGTCGCGCGGTCGCCGAGCGTGAGGCTCGATGCGCCTTCGCCGTGGAACTCGAGATACGCGCCGACGACTTTCTCCTTGCGCAGAAATTCGGTGAGCGCGAGCACGATATCGGTGGCCGTGATGCCCGGCTGCCGCTTGCCGCTCAATTCGACGCCGACGATATCCGGCAGCCGCATCCACGACGCGCGGCCGAGCATCACGTTCTCGGCTTCGAGGCCGCCGACGCCGATTGCGATCACGCCGAGCGCATCGACGTGCGGCGTGTGGCTGTCGGTGCCGACGAGCGTATCCGGATACGCGATGCCATCGACTGCGTGAATCACCGGCGACATGCGTTCCAGGTTGATCTGATGCATGATGCCGTTGCCCGGCGGAATCACATCGACGTTCCTGAACGCTTTCTTCGTCCAGTTGATGAAGTCGAAGCGATCCTCATTGCGCCGGTCTTCGATCGCGCGATTCTTCGCGAAGGCATCCGGATCGAATCCGCCGCATTCCACCGCGAGCGAATGATCGACGATGAGCTGCACCGGCACCACCGGATTCACTTGCGCGGGATCGCCGCCCTGATCGGCGATTGCATCGCGCAGTCCGGCGAGATCCACGAGCGCCGTCTGGCCGAGGATGTCGTGACAGACGACGCGCGCCGGGAACCACGGAAAATCGCGCTCGCGCTTTCTTTCGACGAGCTGCATCAGCGAGGCTTCGAGGATCGCCGGATCGCAGCGGCGCACGAGGTTTTCGGCGAGCACGCGAGAGGTGTAGGGCAGCTTGTCGTACTCGCCGGGCGCGAGCGCTTCGACGGCTGCGCGTGCGTCGAAGTAATCGAGCGAGGAGCCGGGCAGGGGTTTGCGGTGTGCAGTATTCATTGCCGTGTTTCGGTCATGGCATGGCGATCACACGCCATGCGTGAAGAGTATTGTCGGGAAAACACCGTCACCCGGAACGCGGCGTCGTTGCGCGCCGCCGAGTGATTCGGATGTCTCAGGCACGCTTCTCGAGCGGGACGAACTTCAAATTCTCGGGACCGGTGTAATTCGCGCTCGGCCGGATGATCTTGTTGTCGATGCGCTGCTCGATGATGTGCGCCGCCCAGCCCGACGTGCGCGAGATCACGAAAAGCGGCGTGAACATCGCGGTCGGCACGCCCATCATGTGATACGAGACCGCGCTGAACCAGTCGAGGTTCGGGAACATCTTCTTCGCGTCCCACATCACGGATTCGAGGCGTTCGGCAATATCGAAGAGCTTCGTGTCGCCCGCTTCTTTCGACAACGACTTCGCGACTTCCTTGATGACCTTGTTGCGCGGGTCCGAGATCGTGTACACCGGATGCCCGAAGCCGATCACGACTTCCTTGCTTTCGACGCGGCGGCGAATGTCGGCTTCGGCTTCGTCGGGCGTTTGATAGCGCGATTGAATCTCGAACGCGACTTCGTTCGCGCCGCCGTGCTTCGGGCCGCGCAGCGCGCCGATTGCGCCGGTGATCGCGGAGTACATGTCCGATCCCGTTCCCGCGATCACGCGGCTCGTGAACGTCGATGCATTGAACTCATGTTCGGCGTAGAGATTCAGCGAGACGTGCATCGCCTGAACCCACGATTGCGAAGGCTCGACGCCATGCAGCAGATGCAGGAAGTGGCCGCCGATGGAATCGTCGTCGGTCTCGACTTCGATGCGCTTGCCGTTGTGCGAATAGTGGTACCAGTAAAGCAGCATCGAACCGAGCGACGCCATCAGCTTGTCAGCAATGTCCTTCGCGCCCGGAACGTTGTGATCGTCCTTCTCCGGCAGGATGGTGCCGAGCACGGAGACGCCGGTGCGCATGACGTCCATCGGATGCGCCGACGCGGGAATCCATTCGAGCGCCGCCTTCAGGTTCGCGGGCAGGCCGCGCAATGCCTTGAGCTTCGTCTTGTACGCCTTCAGTTCCGCGACGTTCGGCAGCTTGCCATGCACGAGCAGATGCGCGATTTCCTCGAATTCACTCGTGGTCGCAACGTCGAGAATGTCGTAGCCGCGATAGTGCAGGTCGTTGCCGGTCTTGCCGACGGTACACAGCGCGGTGTTGCCCGCCGTCACGCCTGACAGCGCGACGGACTTCTTCGGCTTGAATGCGCCGACGGATGCGGTGCTGTTGTCTGCTTCGCTCATTGAATTCGTCTCCAGAACCTGAGTTATTTCTTCGCCGCGAAGAGCTGATCCAGCTTGTCTTCGTAGGCGTGATAGCCGAGATACGCGTAGAGATCGGCGCGGGTCTGCATCGTTTCGACGGCGGCCTTTTGCGTGCCGTCGCGCTTCACGGTCTCGTAGAAGTTCAGCGCTGCCGCGTTCATTGCGCGATACGCGCCGCAGCAATACAGCGCGATATCCACGTTCGCGCCCTTCAACTCTTCGACGGTGAACATGGGCGTCGAGCCGAACTCGGTCAGATTCGCGAGGATCGGCACGCGCACGGCAGCCTTGAAGCGGCGATAGTCGTCGAGCGTCTTCATCGCTTCGGGGAAGATCATATCCGCGCCCGCTTCGACATACGCGAGCGCGCGTTCGATCGCCGCGTCGATGCCTTCGGAGGCGGCTGCGTCGGTTCGCGCCATGATAACGAACGACTCGTCCGTGCGCGCATCGACGGCGGCCTTCACGCGATCGACCATCTCGCTCGTGGACACGACTTCCTTGCCCGGCCGATGCCCGCAACGCTTCTGTCCGACCTGATCCTCCAGATGCACGGCCGCGACGCCCGCCTTGATGAACGAACGGATCGTGCGCGCGATGTTGAAGGCGCCGCCCCAGCCGGTGTCGATATCGACCATCAGCGGCAATGAGGATGCATCGGTGATGCGGCGCGCGTCGATCAGCACGTCTTCCATCGTGCTGATGCCGAGGTCGGGCATGCCGAGCGAATTCGCCGCGACGCCGCCGCCGGAGAGATAGAGCGCCTTGAAGCCGACGGCCTCGGCCATTTTCGCGGCATAAGCGGTGATCGCGCCGACGACCTGCAACGGCGATTCCTCGCGGACGGCGTGGCGAAAGCGCGCGCCGGCAGTCTGTACGGTCTGGATTTGGGAATTCACAATTGCCTCCTGAAAAGATGCGCGGTGACGTGCAAGTAGCTTGCCAAGATGGATCGTGCGCGCAAGTACGTGATTCTTCAGCAAAAGCCACTCTACGTTTGCGACCCGCATTTCGAAACTGAAATCGCGCCTTTCGAATCTGAAACGCATGCCGCATACTCCCTGCATTGCGCCGTCACTCCACATGGACGCTTCATGCAAACCGAAACCGCGCCTCGCCCGCGCATCTGGGCCGTCGGCATAAGCCGGCTCAGACAACTGTTCATCGATATCGCCGGCGCGTATGCCGGGCGCGCCGAACTCGATGTCGTGCCGCTCGGCTTCGAAGACGCGGCCAGCAGCATCGAAGCCGCGGGCGCGGGGCGGCCGGACGTCGTCGTCGCGGGCGGCTCCAACGGCGCTTATCTCAAGGGCCGCGTGTCGGTGCCGGTCGTCATCATCAGTCCGACCGGCTTCGACGTGATGCACGCGCTCACGAAGGCGCGGCGCGAGGGCGCGAGCGTCGCGCTCGTCACGCACGGCGACACGCCCGCTGAAATCCGCCGATTCCTCAGCGCGTACGGCATCGACGTGATCTGCGAGTCGTATCGCTCGGCGCAGGACGCGGAGAATCTCGTGCTGGATCTTCGCGACCGCCGCGTCGATGTCGTCGTCGGCCCCGGTCTCGTGGCCGATCTTGCGGCGGACGCGGGCATGAGTTCGGTGTTTCTGTACTCGCGCACGTCCGTCGCCGCTGCATTCGACACCGCGCTCGAAGTCGCCCACGCAATGCGCCGGGAAGCCGCGCGGCGCGATCGGCTCGACAACCTGCTGCAGCATCTTCGCGATGGCGTCGTCGCCGTCGATGCGGCCGGCTGCATCGAAGCGATCAATCGCCGGCTGGCTGATGCGCTGGGAATCGCGGACCCGTCGCGTGCGGTCGGGCAAGCGCTGCTCGACGTCGCGCCAGAGCTCGATGGCGTCTTGCCCGCCGCCGACGGCGACGTGTTCGGCGCGGTGCGCGGCGTGAGCTATGCGATCCATCGCGGTCCGCTGGCGAGCGACGGCGCATCGGGCGGCACGATCTTCACATTTCAGGAATCGCGTGCGGTCGAGCGGCTGGATCGCTCGCTGCGATCGCGGCGCGGCGCGCAGGAATTCGCCGCGCGCTACCGGCTGGAGGACGTGGTCGGCGAGTCCGAGCCGATCGAGCGGGTGAGGGCGCTCGTGCGCCGTTACGCGAAATCGGATGCGACCGTCCTGATCCTGGGCGAAAGCGGCACGGGCAAGGAGATGGTCGCGCAGAGCATGCATCGGCTGAGCCGGCGCAAGGACTTTCCGTTCGTCGCGATGAACTGCGGCGCGTTCCCCGAAGCGCTGCTGGAAAGCGAGCTCTTCGGCTACGAGGAAGGGGCGTTCACCGGTGCGCGCAAGGGCGGCAAAGCGGGGTTGATCGAGGCGGCGCATCGCGGCACGTTGTTTCTCGACGAAATCGGCGAGATGCCGCCCTCGCTGCAAAGCCGGCTGTTGCGCGTGCTGCAGGAAAGAGAAGTCATCCGCCTCGGATCGACGGAGCCGACGCGCGTGGATATCCGCGTGATTGCCGCGACGCATCGCACGCTCGCCGACGGCGTCGCGAACGGATCGTTTCGGGCCGATCTTTTTTATCGCATCAACATTCTGAGCATCGCCGTGCCGCCGTTGCGCGCGCGCTCCGGCGACATCGTGCCGCTGGCGGCGGCGCTGCTGTTGCAGGCAGCAAGGCGCGACCGCGCGCTCGCGTTGCGCGTGCCGTCCCGCGAGGCGGCGCTGCGCGTGCTTGCGCCGCTCGCGCCTGCGCTTTGCGACTATCCGTGGCCCGGCAATGTGCGCGAGTTGCAGAACGTCGTCGAGCGCATCGCGGTGGAGATTTCGGACATGGAGACGGACGGGGATCGGCCCGTCGCGCTCACGTCGAATGAACTGCGAGCCATTGCGCCGGAGTTGTTCGATGTCCGGCGCGAGAGCAACGTGGATCGATCGCTTCGGGATCTCAGCCGTTCGGTCGAGGCCGATCAGGTGCGCGCTTCGCTGGCCGCTTTCGGCGGCGATCGGGACGCCGTGTGCAAGGCGCTCGGCATCAGCAAGACGACGCTTTGGCGGAGGCTCAACACGAAGGGGCTGGATTGAAGGTTGGTTTTTTGGGAACTGGAGCGCTTAGTCCGGCGACGCGCTAGCGGGCGGGGCGTCTTGGTAGCGCCGTGTCGGGAATCGAGTTCCAGAATGGCTAATCGGCGCTCATCCGCTGCGGCGCGCTCATGAAAAGACCCGTCGGCCGCGGTTCGCGCCGAAGCGGTCGAAGCTCACGGGGCCGGGCATGACGAGATGGATCGCTTCGGTTTTGTGCCGGCTATACGTTTCGTGTCAGGAGTTTGCGCGGCGGCTGTCGCGCCACCAGCGCGATGAGGCTCGCTGCGAGGGATTGCTTCGACACTGTCCAGCGCAACCTTAGAATTGACATAATGTAAATTAGCACCTTTTTGATTGTAGGTCCCAGATAGAAATGTCGTGTCTCGATGTAGGTTCATTGCGAGACAAGCGTTTCATGCGCGCTGGCGATGAACACCGCTGGGACCATCACGATGTCGATGCGCGAGCTACGTAGCCGCGCGGCTCGATTCCCGCGTAAGACCAGATAGCTTCATGGCCCGACCCGTTAGCCGATCAATGCCGCGACGGCCGCTCCGTCAATCGAAACCGCACGCCGTCCCCTTCAAACGACGCACGAATTCCCCGACTCATGGCGTTCGCGGACATCGACATCGATCTCCACACGATTGCGCCCCGCATGCTTCGCGGCATACAGCGCCTTGTCGGCACGCGCCAGCACTTCCTCGGGACGCTCGTTGCACGCCGCCTGCGTCACGCCCGCAGAAAACGCCACGGAAATGGTCGCGGGCTGACAATCTTTGACGGGCACCGGCGGAACTGTCGCGAGTATGCGATCGAGGACCGCCTTGGCCTGTTCGGAATTCAGGCCGGGAAGCAGAATCACAAACTCCTCCCCGCCGAGCCTGCCCACCAGATCCAGGCTGCGCACGCTGGACACGCAATGCTTTGCGAAGTGCCGCAGCACGAGATCGCCGGTCTCGTGGCCGAATGTGTCGTTGATCGACTTGAAGTGATCGAGGTCCAGCAAAGCCACGCTGAAATCCGCTTCTGCGCTGTCGAGGCTGTTGAGCACGCTAGCGAGCTTCGACAAGGCGAAGCGACGGTTCGGCACGCCGGTCAGCTCGTCGACGCGGCTAAGCATCAGCGCGCTGTCACGCGCCGCCGCTAACTCCCTTTCCGCCTGCTTGAGCGATGTGATATCCGCACCGGTCAGCACGATCCAGCCGCTCGGCAGCAGCGTTTCCGTGCACCAGAACCATGTACCGTCGACGAAATCGATTGGAAACGAACGCTGACGCGCCACTGAAGGCGACGGACGGCGACGGACTTGCGCATCCGCAATGAACGATTCGGGATCGTCCGAATCGATTCGGACTCCGATCTTATCCCGAAAGCATGCGTGAATGATGCTATCGAAACTCGCGACGTCGCCGATTGTCAGGTTGAAGGCCCGCAGGAACGCATCGTTCGCATGGCGCAGATTATCGCGCTCGTCGTAAATACCGACTAAAGCGCTGCCGATCGACCATGCATCCAGTAATGCGGACGAGTCGCACAAAGGGGCAATTCGGGGTGCACTGTGCATGGTGCGCAAAGCTCATGTTCCGCGGCGTCATATTGCAAACACGCCGCCCCAGGCAGACGCCGTTGTCACAGGGTGGTCGCATCATTGTTTACGGCAGATCTATGAAATTCTGAACGTCGGATAAGCAATCCCGATGCGGGCGGTGCTTGACGCGATCAGTGTCGCCGCGGGACGGACGCTAAAGTTTCCAGGCGATGTGCCGTTATGCGCGGTGAGCAGAAGACACCGGGCGCCTTGAGCGGTGTCAGGCGCTATCGCTTTGTCGCCGGCTATGGGGAAAAGGCGTCCGTGCCGCCGCCCGCCAGGAGAAACGCTCCTCCATCGAAAGAGATATTCAAGCGCGCCGTCATACCGACTGTCGGCCGAGGCTGCCTAACGATGTTCGCGAAGTTTGCACCACCGAATGTACTGACCGACGACTGGCATCGGCATGAGGCCCAGTTATACGGCAGCGAGCATGCGCCTCATATGGCGGCACTCTGCAGCGAGGCAGAAAGCATCGTCGGACGTGTCGTCGACCGGTATCATCGCAACCTTGACGCGCTGCCGAGCATCGCGCAGATCGTGCGCAGTCTGTCCGAGGTGGAACTGCGCAACGCGAAAGCAGTTCAAAGCAGCTATCTCATCGC
Source organism: Caballeronia sp. Lep1P3 (assembly GCF_022879595.1). NCBI lineage: Bacteria > Pseudomonadati > Pseudomonadota > Betaproteobacteria > Burkholderiales > Burkholderiaceae > Caballeronia > Caballeronia sp. Lep1P3. The sequence continues at coordinate 625,900 of NZ_CP084267.1, forward strand.
GCTTGCACGTCCCGATCTGACCGCTCAGACGCACGCTCGGGCAGCACGCGGGGCCGGCCTTCGCAACGCGATTCTCGGCGTGAGCCGCGAAGAGATCGCGGACAGTTTCGGCTTGCTCATGTCGTCTCTTCAGAACGAATTCGGATCGGACGCACACGCTGCCGCGCTTTCCACGCTTGCGCAACGCCTGATGCGCGAGGTGACCATCCAGTTGCAGGTCTACGCCGAGCTGCAGAGCGCGCGCACCGACGTCCTTCAGCAAGTGACGAATCTTGCATGGACCGTCGACAGCTATGCCGATCTGATCCAGAGCGTCACGCGCATTGTCGGCGCACACGCGGAAGTGGCGGGCTGCTGCGTCGGACGCCCCGATTCGCACGGCGTCTTCCGATACGAGTCGGTATTCGGGCAGCAGACGGAGGACTACATCGCCGTGCTGGAGCAGGATGCGATGCAGCGCATCACCATCGGCGACCAGCCTCAGGGAAGAGGCCCGACCGGGCAGGCGTGGATCAATCGGCGCATCGAACTGAGCATCAACCTCGCGACAGACCCGCGCGTAGCCACGTGGCGAACCAGCGCCCTCGCCGCGGGCTTTCGTTCGAGCGTGGCGATTCCACTCTGTCCGCCCGATGGCAAGCCGCGCGCCGTGATGACGCTCTACCGCCGATTACCCGGCGGCTGTTCGAACGAGCAGATTGCCTTCGTCCAGCAACTTCAATCGCTTCTCGCCTTCGCGCTGGCACGGATCGAGGAAAAGAACGGCCGCAGCCGGACGGTTCCTTATGCAACGAGAAAACGGTGGTCGGGGCTACTGCGCTCCAAGTGCCTCGAAATGCATTACCAGCCGATTCTCGATCTGCAATCGGGCACGATCTCGTCAGTCGAAGCGCTCGCGCGTCTGCGTGATGGCGACACGCTCATCACGCCGGGACAATTCCTTCCGACGCTCACTTCCGAGGATCTTCTCGTGCTCTTCATGCAGGGGCTCGAGCAGGCAACGAGAGACGTCTGCGCGTGGCGCGATGCGGGTTTCGCACTGAGCGTCACGGTGAATCTCCCGCCCGTCGCATTCGCAGATCCACGGTATTTCGAGCATACCCGCCGCGCTCTCGAAGCGGCTTCCTGCCCGCCTCACGCATTGATGCTCGAAGTCCTGGAGACGGAAGACAACCCTGCTGGCGCCGATATCCGCAAGGAGCTCAACAAGTACAAGAGGCTTGGAATAGGCCTCGCGCAAGACGATCTTGGCGCGGGCTATAGCAGCCTCGCGCGCTTGCGGGACTTGCCGTTCGACTGTATCAAGATCGACCGGAGCATCGTCGCGCGAAGCGATCAGGATGCGTGCGACATGCTCAAGTTCGCCATTCAACTGACGCGGCTCGCGCATTCGATGGGCAAGTCCGTCACGGTAGAGGGCGTCGAAGACTCGGCGCTGCTCGAAGCGATGGCGATAATCGGCGCCGAGCGCGTGCAAGGTTTCGCGATCGCGCGACCAATGTCCGCGCGGAAACTCGATTCATGGCTCGGCAATGGCATGCAGCGCGTGCTTGCCGACTTGAGCCGCCCGTCGAGCCGGCTAGGCAAGCTCGCACAATTGCTGGTCTGGGAAGAGAGCTTGTGCATGTGTTCGATCGCCATGTCGGAGACGCGCAAGCTCAAGGCGGGAAGCGCGAGCGCCGGAAACATGAAACAGTGCGTCGATCCGCTACTGATCGAACTGTCGAACGGCCTTCCGCATCTGGCCGACGCCGACACTCACGCGAAGCTGGTCTGCGCGGCGACGCATCATGGCTTCGGAAGTCCGCAGTATCTAAACGCGCGCCGCGAAATGGTGGACCGCATCGCGGATGACGAAGCGTTCGACTAGAATTCACGCCATCGATTGCGTCACGTTGCTTACAGATCCTTGTCGGAAGCGACTGTCAGAACCAGCGCGCGCCATGCGTAACGCCTGAACCCATTTCATCAGTAATCCTACTAACCAGCGTCGAAGAAACGAGGCGGCTCATGCCATCGAGCCAGAGCCGCCCGCCCTCTCCTACTTCTTCCCGTCGACCACCGCGACGACTTCCTCTCGCGTGTATTCCTTGTTCGCGAGCGCGCCCGCCGGCGTTTTTGCGAGCACGGCGTCGAGTTCGTCCGGCTTCACTTCGAGAACCGGCATGCGGATATCGTGCGGCACCTTCTTGCCGGCGAGAATCTGCTGCGTCACCCAGAACGCGAACGAGGACGCGCCGGGCGGAATCGTCACCGACATCGTCTCGTAACCGCTCTTCTTCTGATCGGCCCACCACGCGAGTTCTTCCTGCCGGTTGCCGAGAATGATGATCGGCGTCGGCCGCCCCGCTGCCTTGATCGCCTGCGCCGCGCCGAAGCCGTCGCCGCCCTGCGTGACCACGCCGTCGATCTTCGGCAAGGTCGGCAAGATGCCCGCGACCTGCTTCTGCGCGACCGTCTGTGTCCAGTCGCCATGCACCGAACCGACGATCTTCAGCCCCGGATACTTCTTCAGTTCATCGACGATCCCTTGATGAATCTCGTCGTCCACGGACACGCCCGCGAGCCCGCGAATCTCGAGCAGATTGCCCTTGCCGTTCAGCCGCTTCGCCAGATAATCCACCTGCATGCGGCCCATTCCCTGAAAATCCACCGCGATGCGATACGCGCACGGCTCGGTCGCGATGCCATCGAACGAGACGACCGTCACGCCCGCGCCGCACGCCTGCTTGATGACGCCGTTGAGCGCCGTGGGCGACACGGCATCGACGGCAATCGCCTTGAAGCCCTGCAAAATGAGGTTCTGAATCTGCTGAACCTGCTCGGTCGCCTGGCTTTCCGCCGTGGTGAAACTGGGCGCTGCCGCGACGATCTTCTGCTTCACGGCGGGATCGGCGACGTTGGACCAGCTCTTGAGCATCTGCTGTCGCCAGCTATTGCCCGCGTAGTTGTTCGATAGCGCGATCTTCATCGACGATGTGTCGCCCGTTGCGACTTGCGCCGACGCGCCCGCCGATGCCGCGGCCATGCACAGTGCCACGGCGAATCTAGTCATTCTCATGCTCGTCTCCGGTTGTCGATTTGATGTTGTGACGCTTCACCGTCCCGCGCCGCGCACGCCGACATGAAGCGAATAGATCGATGACGTCGCCGCGATGAACAGGCGGTTCCGGTTGATCCCGCCGAACGTCAGGTTCGCGACGACCTCCGGTATCAGTACCTTGCCGAGCAGCGTGCCGTCGGGCGCGTAGCAGTGCACGCCGTCTTCCGCGCTCGTCCAGACATTGCCGTGCTCGTCGATACGCATGCCGTCCGGCACGCCGCTCTGCATCTCGATGAACACGCGTCCGTGGCGCAACGCGCCTTCGCCCGATACATCGAATACGCGGATATGACGCGGCGCTTCGTCGTCGTGGGAAGCGGCCGAATCCGCAATATAGAGCCGCGATTCGTCCGGCGAAAAAGCGAGACCGTTGGGCTTCACGAAGTCGTCGCAGACCAGTTGCACGCGTGCGTCATCGCGCGACACGCGATACACGTTGCATCGCCCGATCTCGCTGTCGGCGCGATAGCCTTCGTAGTCGCTCAGGATGCCGTAGTCGGGATCGGTGAACCAGATGTCGCCCTTCGAATCGACGACGACATCGTTCGGCGAATTCAGCCGCTTGCCTTCGAAGTGCGATGCAAGCACGGTCACGCTGCCGTCGTGCTCCGTGCGCGTCACGCGCCGCGCACCGTGTTCGCAGCTCACGAGCCGCCCTTCGCGGTCGCGCGTGTTGCCGTTGCTGTAGTTCGACGGCGCGCGAAACACGCCCACGCCCATGCCCGGCGCCCAGCGCAGCATGCGGTTGTTCGGTATGTCGCTCCACACGAGCAGATCCGTCGCCGGAAAATACACCGGCCCTTCGGCCCAGAGACATTCGTCGGTCAGGCGGCTCAGGAACGCGTTGGGCTGAAGCAGCAGCCTGAAACGCGGATCGTGCACTTCGAAATCGCTGGGTTTCATGTCTCCTCGCCTGGTGTCAATTGCCATCTCATCGCGCCATATCAGCGCGCCGTCTTTCCGCCGGCCGCGACCGTCACCGCGATGATGAGCACGCCATAGACGATCGCGCGCACGCCGGCATCCGCGCCGACCGCGTTGAGCGCGGCGTTCGTGAGAAACAGGAACATCGACGCGCCCCATACGCCGACGATCGTCGCCTTGCCGCCCGTCACCAGCGTGCCGCCGATCACGACCACGGCAATCGAGATCAGCATGTACTCGACGCCCATGTCGAGCGACGCGCCGCCCGATGTCGCCGCGAGCAGGAGCGCCGTGAGCGCCGCGATCATCGAGGAAAGCACATAGGCGAGGCAGCGCGTGCGGTGCACGTTTACGCCCGCGAGCCAGGCGGCCCGCGCGTTCTGTCCGATGGCGGAAAGCCTGCGCCCGTACACGGCGCGATGCAGCAGCACGGCGAGCGCCACCGACAACGCGAGCGCGACGAACGCGATATACGGCACATGCAGGAACCGGCCCGTGGCGAACGCGCCGAGCGCGGGCGGCGGCGGCGGAAGCTGGCGTCCTTGCGTGATGGCGATCGACTGGATGATGAAGCTCGACGACAACGTCGCGATGATCGGCGGAATGCGCAGGAGGCGGATCAGCATGTAGTTCGCGATGCCGACGGCGACGCCCACGCCGAGCGCCGCCGCCACGCCGAGCGCGATGCGCCCGTCGACGCCGCCCATCGCGTGCATGCCGACGACGCCCGCGAGCGCGATCGTCGATGGCACCGAGAGGTCGATGTTGCCAACGCCCGACGTGATGACGAGCATCTGCCCGAGTCCGACGAGCACCATGAACACGCCGTAGGTGAGCGCCGTCTGCGCGACGTTGCTCGCAATGCCGAAGCCGAAGATGCCGACGATGCCGAACCACACGAGCACCGTGCCGACGAACGACCACGCCCACGGCGCCTGAAGGCTTCTGAGCCGCGTCCACGCGGTTTCGCCGTTGGCGACGGCTTCGCCCGATGTCTGCGGTTTCATTGCCGCTCCCCGCGTTGCAGCAGCACGCGCAGCGACAGCACGACGATCAGGATCGCGCCCTGCATGCCGACTTGCCAGTCCGCCGAGATGTTGAGAAAGGCGAGGAACGATGCCGCGAGCGTGAGCGTGATCGCGCCAAGGACCGCGCCGATGACCGACACGCGCCCGCCGACGAATTCGCCGCCGCCGAGAATCACCGCCGCGATCGACAGCAGCGTGTAGCGCAGCGCGAGGTTGGCATCGGCGGAAGTCGTGAGGCCGAGCAGCGACAGACCCGACAGCACGCCGAACACGCCCGCGATGCCGTAGAGCGTCGCCTTCGCGCGCACGAGCGACCAGCCGAAGCGCCGCATGGCGCGCGGATTGCCGCCCGCGCCGCGTATGCGCACGCCGGCCGAGGTGCGCATCAGCAGAAAGTGCCCGACGATGGCGATCAGCACCGACCACACGATAGGCGCGGCGATGAGCGGCGTCTGATAGCTCATCGCCGTGCCGAGCCAGCCGGGGCTCGTACCGCCCGGCGAAGGCAGCAGCACGATGGCGAGTCCGCTCCACACGAACGAAAGCCCGAGCGTCACGACGATGGACGGAATCTGCCGCAATTCGATCAGCGCGCCGACCGCCGCATACGCCAGCACGCAGCCGGCGAGCGCGAGCACGCCGAGCCACGGCTTGCTGACGAGCAGCGTCGCGCCGATGCACGCGACGAGACTCACGAACGGACCGATGGACAAGTCCAGATCGTTGACGGTGATGATCGCGAGTTGCGCGAGCGTCGCGAGCACGATCGGCACCGCGAGGTTGAGCAGCAGGCTCGATCCGAAATAGGTCATCACGGTGGGCTGCATGACGAGGATCGGCACCAGCACCGCGACGAGCGAGATGGCCGGCAGCAGCGCGCGCAGACGCGCCTGCGTGCCCTGAAACGTGATGCGCGCGGGCGTCATGCGGCGTGCTCCTCGAAGCTCGCTGCGAGCAGCGCTTCTTCCGTGCATTCGTCGGCGTGCAGCACGCGCGTGACCGCCGACGAGCGGAAAACATACGTGCGGTCGCAATGCGACAGCTCTTCGTTTTCGGTCGTGTACCAGACGAACGTGCGGCCTTTCGCGGCTTCGTCGTGGACAAGCTGGTAGATGTCGCGCTTGGTGCCGACATCGACGCCGCGCGTGGGATCGTCCATGAGGATGAGCTGTGCGTCCGAAGCCAGCGCGCGCGCGAACAGCACCTTCTGCTGATTGCCGCCCGAGAGCGACAGAATGCCCGCGTTCATCGACGCCCCGCGTATGCCGATCTTCGTGCGCCACGCTTCGACGAGCGCGCGCGCCGCCGCGAGATCGACAAGGCCGCGTCGGCGTTTCGCGCCGCCGAGCAGCCACCGCACATCCAGATTCTGCGCGATGGACCACACCGGAAACACGCCGTCGCGCCCGCGATCGCCCGCGACGAACGCCGCTTTCACGCGGCCCGCGCCGTGGCTCGTCGCGGCATCGTAGATGGCGAGCAGCGCCTCGGTCTGACCTTGCCCGGCGAGTCCCGCAAAGCCGACGATTTCCCCGCGCGACGCCTCGATCGTCGTATGTTTTCTCGCGCCGACGTGCCAGCGAAACGCACGCTCGTCGCGCAGCGCTTCGCGCGTGCGCGCGGTCGCGGGCGTTTTCTCCGCTTCGAGATGCTGGCCCATCGCCTGAATGATCGACGCGCGCTGCGCTTGCTCGCGCGGCAACACGCCGACGATGCCGCCGTCGCGCATCACCATCACGCGATCCGCCACGCGCTCGATTTCGCCCAGCATGTGCGTGATGAGCAGGCACGTAATGCCGCTTTCTGCCGCGCGCCGCACGAAGGCGAGCAGTTGATCGGCGGTGTGCGCGTCGAGCGACGAAGTCGGTTCGTCGAGAATCACGAGGCGCACGGGCGTGTCCGTCACCGTGAAGCCGCGCGCGATCTCCACCATCTGCTGTTGCGTGAGCGTGAGATCGGAAACGAGCTCGTTACCCTTGAGACCGTTGCCGGGGAAAATCTCTTCGAGCTTCTCGCGCATGAGCGCGGTGGCCTTGCGCCGCCAGCCGCGTCCGTGCAATTGCGGATGCACGATGGTCATGTTCTCCGCGACCGTCAGGTTCGCGCACAGCGACAGTTCCTGAAACACGCAGCGCACGCCGGCCTCGCGCGCGGCGTTGGCGTCGTAGTGCGGCGCGGCCGCGCCTTCCACTTCGATGCGTCCCTGCGTCGGCGGATACACGCCCGCGAGCACCGCCATCAGCGTGGATTTGCCCGCGCCGTTGTGTCCCGCGATGCCGACGCATTCGCCGCGCACGAACGCGAAGTCGATGTCCGCGAGCGCGCGCACCCGCCCGAAAGTCTTGCCGATGCCTTCGAAGCGAATCAGCGCGCGCGGTTGCTCGTTGCCGATCGTTGCTGTTGCGCCCATTCACATGCCTCCATGCGTGGCGTCACGCCATGCTTACTTCTTGTCGAGCAGCGCCACCGTCTGCGGCAAAGTGTAGGTCACGTCGGCGATGCCGCCCGGAGGCGTCGCTGCGAGCTTCGCGGGCAGTTCCTGCTGCGAGATGGCGAGCAGCGGCACGTTGATGGTCACTTCCTTCGGGATCTTCTTGCCCGCGAGCACCTGCTGCGCGACCCAGAACGCGAACGAGACCGCGCCGGGCGGGTTCGACAGCGAGCGCGACTGATAGCCGGTCTTCGCCTGCTCGCTCCACCATTGCAGTTCGGGATACGTGCTGCCGATGATCATCGGCGGCGCGGGGCGATTGGCGGCCTTGAACGCCTGCGCGATGCCGAAGGACATCTCGCCTTCGGTGGCGACGCCATCGACTTGCGGCAGCGTCGGCAGAATGCCTGCGACGGCCTTTTGCGCGACTGATTGCGTCCAGTCGCCGTTCACCGAGCCGACGAGCTTGAGACCCGGATGCTTTTTGAGGCCGTCGAGCACGCCTTCGTGCATGAGGTTGTCGACGGAAATGCCGGCCACGCCGCGCACTTCCAGAACGTTGCCGTGGCCGTTGAGCCGCGTCGCCAGATAGTCGACGCCCTGCTCCGCCCAGCCCTTGAAGTCGAAGTTGACGCGATACGCGCACGGTTCGTCGACGACGCCGTCGAACGACACGACGACCACGCCCGCGGCGCAGGCCTTTTTGATCGTACCGTTGAGCGCGGTGGGCGACACGGCGTCGATGACGATCGCGTTGTAGCCCTGCAGGATGAGGTTCTGGACCTGCTGCGCCTGTTCCGTCACCTGATTTTCGGCGGTCGTGAAAGCGGGCGCGGCGGCGATCTTCTTGTCCGCAACCGCCTGTTGCGCGACGGCGTTCCAGCTCTTGAGCATCGACTGCCGCCACGCGTTGCCGGCGAAGCTGTTGGACAGCGCGATCTTTTTCTGCGAGGTGTCGCCGGTTGCGACCTGCGCGTGCGCGGCGCCTGCGAGCGCGCACGCGGCAAGCGCGAACGCGGCCCTGACCTGCATTCCTTTACGGAACATCGAGTCGTCTCCTTTCATTCTTCTTGTCGAGAGGCGCTGCGCGACTTCATCTACAGCACGCCCCTTCCGGGCGCATCGGACAACAATGCCGATGCGACGCTTCCAGTCAGTCTGCTTGATTCGTCCTGCGGTCAGGCCAATCGCGGTGGTCAGGCCACCCGATCGCCGAGCCAGTATAGCGACTGTTGGGCGGCTCGTGCAATTCGCGTGCGTTACCGGTAACGGCGCCGGACTCGGCACCGGCGAAAGCGTCGGGAGACGGTCGACGCTTTCGCCATTCTGCGCGCCGCGCTCAGTGCGACGTGCGGAACACGGCCATCGTCGAGCGAAGCTGTTCGGCCTGATCCTGAAGCGAGCCGGCGGCGGCAGCGGCCTGTTCCACGAGCGCCGCGTTTTGCTGCGTGACTTCGTCCATCTGGCTGATCGCCTGATTCACCTGCTCGATGCCCCGGCTCTGCTCGTTCGATGCCGACGCGATTTCGTCCATGATGTTCGTCACGCGCTCGATCGCCGAGCCGATCTTGTTCATCGTTTCGCCCGCGAGACCGACGAGTTCGGTGCCCGCCTGAACGCGCGAACTCGACGCCTGGATCAGCTCGCGGATTTCCTTCGACGCCGTGGACGAGCGTTGCGCGAGACTGCGCACCTCGCCCGCGACGACCGCGAAGCCGCGGCCCTGATCGCCCGCGCGCGCCGCCTCGACCGCCGCATTGAGCGCGAGGATGTTCGTCTGGAACGCGATACCTTCGATCATGCCGATGATCTCGGCGATCTTATGCGAACTCTGCTCGATCTCGGCCATCGTGCCGACGACTTCGCCGACGATGTTCGCGCCTTCCTTCGCGACGTCGCGCGCATTGCCGGCAAGCCCGCTCGCCTGACGCGCGTTCTCCGAGTTGTGCTTAACGGCGGCCGTCAGTTGTTCCATGCTCGCGGCGGTTTCCTGGAGCGACGCGGCCTGTTCTTCCGTGCGCGAGGACAGGTCCGTATTGCCGACGGCGATTTCACGGCTCGCGCTCGCAATCGCGTTGGCGGCGGTTTTCACGCTGCCGATTGCCGCGACCAGTTGCGTGCGCATGCGCGCCATCGCATACATGAGGCTCGCGCGGTCGTTCGCGAGCACGGCGACGTCCACCGTCAGGTTGTTGTTCGCGATCTGATTGGCCACTTCAGCCGCGTAGGCCGGCTCGCCGCCCATCGCGCGAAGAATGCCGCGATTGAGCCGCGACACGACGATGCACAGCGCGAGCGCGATCACCGCGAGCAGGCCGAGACTCCAGCCGAGCGACGTGTAGAACGCGGCGTCGATGTCGTCGATATAGACGCCCGTCACGATGAGCCAGTCCCACGGCTGGTACATCGACACGTAGGACATCTTCGGGAGGATTTCATTCGTGCCGGGCTTCGCGAACGAATAGTACGTGTAGCCCGCGCCCTCGCGCTTGCCCACGTCGATGAGCTCGCGATACAGATAGACGCCCTTCGGATCCTTGAAGTCCATCATGGTCTTGCCGACGAACTCCGGCTTCATCGGGTGCGCGAGAACCTTCGCCTGCGAATCGAACACGCTGAAGTAGCCGCTGTCGCCGAAGCGAATGTCGCGGAGCGCGTTCAATGCGCCCTGCTTCGCCGCCTCCTGCGTGATCGCGCCGGAAGCCGCCTGCTGCGCGAATTCCTTGATGATGCTGTTCGCCACCTCGGTCGCGTGCTTGATGTCGAGCCGCGTCTCTTCGGTGCGCAAGGCGCGCATGCGAAACGCGTCGGCGACCGAGATGCCCGCGAGGCACGCGAGACTCAGGATGAGAGGAAGCCACAGTTTTCTGGAAAAAGTCATGCGTTGCTCGTTGCTAATTTCGTTGATGTGCGCCGCAGTGGGCGTCGGCCAATGAGCCTTCGTGCTGCATTAACGGAAACGGACGGGGCGACTTGATGGTGCGCGCGGAAAAATGCGGCGGCGCAAGCGCGATCGCCCGCCGCGCGAGGAAAAAAGACGAGGGAAAACCCTGACGACGGGATTCCCACGGCGCGGGAATCGCATTTTTGTCCGGCGGGAGCGGCGTGGCATGCTTCGGCTACGTCTTCATCGCTTCTTTCCGTGCTCAAACACAACGTGAAACAGGAATCGGGCGCAACGGGCGCCGAGCGGCTGCTCCTCGTGCTGACCGCGCTCGCGGGCCACGGCAAGGCCATGTCCGTGAAGGACATGCTCGGCGCGACCGGTCTCGCGCAGAGCACGCTGTATCGGCAAGTGGCGCTGCTCAAGCGCTGGGGTTTCGTGACCGAGGATTCGGGCTACTACGCGCCCGGCCCCATCAGTCTTCAACTCGCGCTCGGTTTCGACATCAATTCGATGCTCGTCGAAGCGAGCCGCGACGCGATGATGCAGCTTTCGCGCGCGACGCAGGAAAGCGTCGGGCTGATCGTCGCCGTCAACGATCAGGTGATCTGCCTCGAGATGATCGAAAGCACGCACTCGCTGCGCTGCTCGTTCGAAAAGGGCCGCGCGGTGCCGTTGCGCGCGGGCGCATCGGCGAAGTCGCTGCTCGCGTTCATGGCGGAGAAAACGCGCGCCGAGACGCTCGCGCGCCAGTTCGCCGAAGGCGACGCCGCGCGCGCCGCGCTCGAAGCGGAACTGGAACGCATCCGCGCGCGCGGCTACGCAATGAGCGACAGCGAAGTCGATCCCGGCGTCTGGGGCGTGAGCGCGCCCGTGTTCCGGCGCGCGTCGCGCGGCGCGGGCGCGAGCGCCTCGATCACGCTGATGGCGCCTTCCTCGCGCGCGGCGGGCCGCGAGCAGCAGTTCGCCGACTGGACCGTGCGAGCGGCCAACGCCATATCCGCGCGGCTGCAAGCCGCCTGACCCCAACGCAAGACTGATCCCACACCTTTCGGAGCCCACACGATGAAACTCAAGACTCTCCTCTGCGCCGCGAGCCTCGGCATCGCGATGACGATGGCCGCGCCCGGCGCGGCCTTCGCGCAAGACTCGAACGTGCTGAACGTCGCGACCGACGCCACCTTCCCGCCGATGGAATTCGTCGACAAAGGCCAGCGCACCGGCTTCGACATCGACATCATGAACGCGCTCGCGAAAGCGATGGGCAAGCAGGTCCAGTGGACGGACATCGACTTCAAGGGGCTGATTCCGGGCCTCGTCGCGCACCGCTTCGACGCGGCGATCTCGGGCATCTACATCACGCCGGAGCGCGCGCAGGTCGTCGACTTCACGCAGTCGTACTTCGCGGGCGGCCTCTCCGCACTCGTCAAGGCCGATTCGCCCATCAAAACGCTCGCCGATCTCAACGGCAAGAAAGTGACCGTGCAGGTCGGCACGAAGTCGGTGAACTTCCTGCGCGACAACTACCCGCAAGTGGAGCGCGTGGAAGTGGAAAAGAATCAGGAGATGTTCGATCTCGTCGGCATCGGCCGCGCGGATGCCGCCGTCACGGGCAAGCCCGCCGCGTATCAGTTCGTCCGCACGCGCGCAGGCTTTCGCGTGCTCGACAAGGAGCTGACCACCGAAGCGTATGGCATCGCGGTGCGCAAGGACGAGCCGAAGCTGCGCGACGCGATGAACGCCGCGCTCGCGAAGATCAAGGCGGACGGCACGTATGACGCCATCGTGAAGAAGTGGTTCAGCGGCAGTGGCAGCACCACGGCAAGCGCGAAGTGACGATGCAGCTCGACTTTACGCCGGCCCTCGCCGGATGGACCGATATCGCGCACGGCGCGCTCGTCACTGTCGAAGTGACCGCCGCCGCGCTCGTGCTCTCGTGCCTGCTCGGGCTGCTCATCGGCATCGGCAGGCTCGCGCCGCAGCGTCGCCTCGTCTACGGCTTCTGCACCGGCTATCTGGTGTTCTTTCGCGGCACGCCGCTGCTCGTGCAACTGTTCCTGCTCTTCTTCGGGCTGCCGCAGTTCGACATCCTGTTGCCCGCGTTCGTGTGCGGCATGCTCGGACTCGGTCTCTACTCGGCGGCCTATGTCTCGGAGATCGTGCGCGGCGCGATTCAGTCGGTGGATCGCGGGCAGATGGAAGCGGCGCGGTCCATCGGCATGTCGGCGGGACAGGCGATGCGCGCGATCATTCTTCCGCAAGCCATCGTGCGCATGATTCCGCCGCTCGGCAACGAGTTCATCGCACTCATCAAGAACTCGGCGCTCGTGTCGCTTCTGACCATTCACGATCTGATGCACGAAGGCCAGAAGATCATCAGCGTGTCGTACCGGTCGCTCGAGGTGTATATCGTGATCGCGCTCGTCTATCTCGTGCTCACGCAGGCGACCAACTACATTCTTCATCGCGTCGAGCGGCGGCTGCGCGCAGGAGGCATGGTGCAATGAACAGCGCTCAACCCATCGTCAGCATTCGCGACCTCGGCAAGTCGTTCGGCGCGCAGCGCGTCCTCAACGGCATCGACTTCGACATTGCGCCGAGTCAGGTCGTGGTCGTCATCGGGCCGAGCGGGTCCGGCAAAAGCACGTTTCTGCGCTGCTGCAACGGACTCGAGAAGCCTGAGCGCGGCACGGTCGATATCTGCGGGCATCGGCTCGTCACTGACGGCGCGATGCTCAAGGACCGCGCCCTCGATGCGCTGCGCACCGAAGTCGGAATGGTGTTCCAGTCGTTCAACCTGTTTCCGCATCTGTCGGTGCTGCACAACATCACGGTCGGTCCGCGCATGTTGCGCGGTGCGACCAAGGCCGACGCCGAATCCGCCGCGCTCGCGCTGCTGAAAAAGGTGGGCCTCGAACACAAGGCACATGCGATGCCCGCGAGCCTGTCGGGCGGCCAGAAGCAGCGCGTCGCGATTGCGCGCGCGCTCGCCATGCAGCCGCGCGTCATGCTCTTCGACGAACCCACGTCCGCGCTCGACCCCGAACTCGTCGGCGAAGTGCTGCAGGTCATGAAACTGCTGGCAGCCGAGGGCATGACGATGCTCGTCGTCACGCACGAAATGGGCTTCGCGAAGGAAGTGGCGGATGTCGTCGTCGTGATGGATGGCGGCGAAATCGTCGAGGCCGGTCCGCCCGCGCAGATTTTTTCGACGCCGACGCAGCCGCGCACGCGCTCGTTCCTGCAAGCGGTGTTGTCGCGGGCATGAACGTCGCGCTGATACGCGGTGCGGATCTCGTCGCGACGCCGTGGAAGAACGGCGGCGGCATCACGCGCGAAGTCGCGGCGCGCGCCGATGCGTGGCGCGTGAGCATCGCGGACATCGACCGGCCGGGGCCGTTCTCGCGCTTCGACGGCATCGACCGCATGCTCGTCGTGCTCGACGGCGCGGGCTTGATGCTCGGCGCGCAGAGCGTCCTGCGCGCGTTCGGCATCGCGCGATTCCCCGGCGAATCGCAGGTCGATGCGCGGCTCGCCGACGGTGCCGTGCGCGTCTTCAACGTGATGACGCATCGCGGCGCGGCGCGGGCGCGCGTCGATCTCTGGCGCGCGCCGGCAAGCCGTATCGTCGATGCCGGCACGGCGCTGCTGCATTGCGCGCGCGGTCCGCTCGACGTGCGCGTCGGCGATACGCGCATCGCGTTGATGCAGAACGACACGCTGCGCATCGACGGCGCGAATCGCGCTGAAATCGACATACAGGGCAATACATGCGATGCCGTGCTGGTGTGCGCGTCGCTCGACATAGAAGGCCAACCATGAATTCACGTACCCAGGCACGAACGCGGGCGCTTTTCGCGGCGCATGCGCTGCTGCCCGAAGGCTGGCGCACCGGCGTGCTGCTCGAATGGAACGATGCGGGCACGCTCGTCACTGTCAAGCCCGATACGACGAATCCGCATGCGATCCCCGCCGCCGCTGGACCCATCATTCCCGGCATGCCGAACCTGCATTCGCACGCCTTCCAGCGCGCGATGGCCGGGCTGACCGAATATCGCGCGAATCCGTCGGACAGCTTCTGGAGCTGGCGCGAGCTGATGTATCGCTTCGCGCAGCGCATCACGCCCGAGACGCTCGGCGCGATCGCGCGCTGGCTTTATGTCGAAATGCTGAAGGCGGGCTACACGTCCGTCTGCGAATTCCATTACGTGCATCACGCGGCGGACGGCTCGCGCCACGCGAATCCGGCGGAACTCGCGCAACGTGTCGTCGATGCCGCGAGCGAGACGGGCATCGGCATGACGATGCTGCCGGTGCTTTATCAGTACAGCGGCTTCAACGCGCAGCCGTCGCGCCACGACCAGCGCCGCTTCGTCAATACGACGCACGACTTTCTCGCGCTCTTGAGCGCATTGCGCGATGCGCGCCCCGAACACGGCGCGCTGCGCTACGGCGTCGCGCCGCACTCGCTGCGTGCGGTGTCGGAGGCTTCGCTGCGCGATGTGATCGAAGCGCTCGATGCGATGTCCCCCGGCGCGCCGGTTCACATCCACATCGCGGAGCAGACGGCGGAAGTCGATGCATCGCTCGCGGCGCTCGGCGCGCGGCCCGCGCAATGGCTGCTCGATCGCTTCGACGTGAACGCGCGCTGGTGCCTCGTGCACGCGACGCATATCGACGCGAAAGAAACGCGCGCCCTCGCACAAAGCGGCGCGATTGCGGGCCTGTGTCTCACGACCGAAGCGAATCTCGGCGACGGCATCTTTCCCGCGATGGATTATCTCGACGCGGGCGGCGCGTTCGGCATCGGCTCGGACAGTCACATCGCCGTGGACTGGCGCGCGGAACTGCGCCTCCTCGAATACGGCCAGCGGCTCGCGCGGCGGGAGCGCAACGTGCTTGCGTCGCGTGACACGGCGCACGTCGCCGACCGGCTCTTTCGCGGTGCGCTCGCAGGCGGCGCGCGCGCGACGGGCCGCGGGGTCGGCGCGTTGCAGGAAGGCGCGCGCGCGGACTGGCTCGTGCTCGACGCCGACCATCCGAATCTCGCCGGGCAGACGAGCGCGACATGGCTTTCGTCCGCCGTGTTCTGCGAGCATGGGCAAACGCCCGTGCGCGATGTGTTCGTCGGCGGCGAGCGCGTCGTGCAGGATCGGCGGCATCGCGCCGAGGCGCGCCATTACGCGGACTACCGGCGCGCGCTATCGCACGTTCTCGCCAACGATTGACTGCACAGCGCTCAAGGACCGACACACCATGAACGATCTCTTCTCTCTAGAACGCGGCGATGCGCCGCTTCTGATCTCGATTCCGCACCTCGGCACGCACATTCCCGATTCGTTGCGCAGCCAGTACACGGACGCGGCGTTGACGGTCGAGGATACCGACTGGCATCTCGACCGCCTCTATGCGTTCGCCCGGTCGCTCGGCGCGACGATGCTCGGAGCGCGCGTGTCGCGCTATGTGATCGACCTGAACCGGCCATCGAACGACGAAAGCCTGTATCCCGGACAGACGACGACATCGCTCTGCCCGACCGAAACGTTCCGCGGTGAGCCGCTGTATCGCGACGGCGCAACGCCCGACGCCGCCGAGCGCAGCCGGCGCGTGGCGACTTACTGGCAGCCGTATCACGACGCCTTGCGCGGCGAGCTTGCCCGCTTGCGCGCGCAGCATGCGAACGTGCTGCTGTGGGAAGCGCATTCCATCGCGAGCGTGCTGCCGCGTCTTTTCGAAGGCAAGCTGGCCGACCTCAACATCGGCACGCAGGACGGACGCACGGCGGCGGCGCCGGTGCAGCAGGCGGTCGAGCGTGCGGCGGCGGCCGGTCCGTTCACGTGGATCGCGAATGGACGCTTCAAGGGCGGCTTCATCACGCGGCACTTCGGCGCGCCGCAAGACGGCGTGCACGCGGTGCAACTGGAGATGTGCCAGTCCACTTACATGAGCGAGGACGCCCCGTTCGGCTATCTGCCCGATGCCGCGCGCAAAGTCGAGCCTGTCGTGCGCGCGATGGTGAGCGGCGCGCTGGAGGCGGTCGTCGCGATGAATAGGTCGGCGTAGCGCCGGCGCTTTACCGCGTCGCTTCGTCGGTATCGGCGACCGGCGGGCCGACGTAATGCGCGCGTGGCCGCAGCAGGCTGCCGTTCGTCATCTGCTCGATGGAATGCGCGATCCAGCCCACGCTGCGCGCGATGCAAAAGAGCGCGAAAGCCGCGTCTTCGGCAAGCCCGCAATGCCCGGCGAGCGCGGCGAGCGCCACGTCGATGGTCGGCTTGCTGCCGTCGATGCGCTCGACGCATTCGACCAGCGCGCGCACCTCGTCAGGCGGCTCGAACGCAGACAAGAGCGCCGCCGCGCGCGGATCGCCCTGCGGATAGAGTTCATGCCCGAATCCCGGCAGGCTTCTGCCGGCGGATCGCCGCGCGCGCACCGCGGCCTCGGTTCCGACGCGCCGCGCTTCATCGAGCAATTCGCGCACGGGCACGATCGCGTTGCCGTGCATCGGCCCGGAAAACGCCGCGAGTCCCGCGACGAGACTCGCACCGAGCGATGCGCCCGTCGATGCCGTGACGCGCGCCGCAAACGCCGAACTGCTCAACTCCTGATCGGCCAACATGACGAGCACGCGGCGCAGCAGGTCCGCGTGATGAGCGACGCCCCACGCATCCGCGATGCGCGCGTGCAGCGGGCCATCGTCCGTGCGCAATTGGACCAGATTGCTCGCGAGCCGGCCGATGAGACGCGCGCCCTCGTCGCAGAGCGCATCGAAACCGGGCGTCTCGCCGATTGCGCGCTCCGCCGCCGCCATGCCCATCGCCGCATAGACGCGCGCGCCGACCGTGCCGGCGAGACGAAGCGGTTCGACCGTCGGAAAGCGCGGCACATCCGCCGACGCCCATAGCAGCCCGGCCGCTTCCTCGAGCGTGGCGGTGGCGGCGAGCCGCACCGCGTCCTTGCCGCGATAGAAAAGCCGCCCGCGCGCGATGGTCGAAATGCTCGTATTGATGATCGGCTCGCCCCAGGCCATCGTGCTCGCGGCGATCTTGTTCCTCGCGCGGCCGAGGCTGCGCTTCTTGAGCAGCCCGGCGATGTCCGAGCCGCGATACAGGTTGCGGTTCGCATGTTCCGGATCGCCGCGCACCTCGATCTGCCCGCGGCTCGCGTAGGCGTACAAGGTCTGCCGGCGCACGCCGAGCGCTTCGCAGGCCTCTTCCTGGCTCATCCAGTTCTTCACGTTGATTGAGTCGATCAAGATTGACGGCTTCGCGATGGCATCGGTCTAATGCAGCAAAACGCAATGGCAAAAAGACCGCGCCGCTTCAGCGACGCAGGCAGCGCCACACAGGGACATCGAAAGGAGGAGACATCGGATGGCTTCGGACAGAACCAACGAGTATATATCGACGGCATCGGTCCCCATGACCCGCACCCGCTATGGCGTGCTCGCCGTGATCCTGCTGCTCGCGACGGTCGCCTATGCCGACCGCGCCATTCTCTCGATTGCCGGCCCCGGCATATCGAAGGAGTTCGGCCTGAATCACGTCCAGCTCGGCTACGTGCTGTCCGCGTTCAGCTGGGCCTATGTCGTCGGGCAGATTCCGGGCGGCCTGCTGCTCGACCGGATCGGCACCAAGACGATGTACGGCGCCACGCTCGTTCTCTGGTCCGTCGCGACGATGCTCGTCGGTTTCGTCGGCCACGTCACGTCGGATTTGTCGGATGCGCTCGGCCTGCTGTTCGCGCTGCGCTTCGCGCTCGGTCTCATCGAAGCGCCGAGCTTTCCGGCGAACGGGCGCGTCACCGTCATGTGGTTCCCGAAGGAAGAGCGCGGCCTCGCGACGTCGCTGTTCGCCTCGGCGTCGTACTTCGCGGTCGCGATCTTCTCGCCGTTCGCGGGCTGGCTCACCGCGAAGTTCGGCTGGCCCGCGCCGTTCATCGCGCTCGGTCTCATTGGCATCGCGTCGGCGGGATTGTGGGCGCTCGTCATGCACGAGCCGCGCAAGCATCCGCGCATGTCGAGCGCGGAGTTGGATCACATCGTGAACGGCGGCGCGATGATCGACATCGACTCGAAGCACGAACTGCAATCGCGCCCGACGCTCACGTGGGCCGTGGCGCGCACGCTCGTGACCAATCGCATGCTGTGGTGCGCGTATATCGGCCAGTACTGCACGATCGCGCTCAGTTACTTCTTCATCACCTGGTTTCCCATCTATCTCGTTCAGGCGCGCGGCATGAACGTGATGCAGGCCGGCTTCGCGACGATGATTCCCGCCGTCGCGGGCTTTCTCGGCGGCATCGCGGGCGGCGTGATCTCCGACGCGCTGATCCGCCGCGGCTGGAGCATTTCGTGGGCGCGCAAGACGCCGTATATCGTCGGGATGTTGGTCGGCTGCTGCCTCGTCTTCTCCGCGTTCACCGAAAGCAACGTCGTGATCGTGATGCTGATGACGCTCGCGTTCTTCGGCAAGGGCGCGGCGGCGGGCGCGGGCACATGGGCCGTCGTGAGCGACACGGCGCCGCGCGAAGCCGTCGGCCTCGCGGGGGCGGTGTTCAACTGCGTCGGCAACATCGGCGGCATCGTCACGCCGATCGTCTTCGGCTATATCGTCCAGGCAACGGGTGCCTTTACCGTCGGCCTGTACTTCGTGGCCGCGCATTGCCTCGTCGCGGCGCTCGTCTATCTCTTCGCGATGGGCACGATCGAACGCGTGAAGGTCAACTGAGCGGCCGTCACGACTCAAAGCATTTCAACTGAAAACACGTCATAGGGCTATGGTCAAGCCGGTCATTCTCAACGCAGCCGAACTTCCCGGCTGGGCGCACGAAGAACTGCACGCGCTCTTCACGGTGCTCGATCTCCCGAAAGATTGCGCCGATGCGCGCGCCTTTCTCGCCCAGCACGGCCCGAAGGTGCGCGGCATTGCGCTGCGCAAGACGCCGATCGACGCCGCGTTTCTCGACGCCCTTCCCGCGCTCGAGATTATTTCAAGCTATAGCGCGGGCCTCGACAATCTGGACGTGAACGCGGCGAAGGCGCGCGGCGTCTCCATCGCGAACACGTCGCACATTCTGTCCGACGACGTCGCGAACGCGGCTGTCGGCCTCGCGCTCGCCGTGACGCGCGATTTCGTCAACGCGGATGCCTTCGTGCGCGCCGGGCGCTGGCCGCAGGAAAAGGAGTATCCGCTCGCGCGTTCCCTCACGCGCATGAAGGTGGGCATCGTCGGGCTGGGCACGATCGGCTCGGCCATCGCGCTGCGCCTTGCCGCGTTCGGCTGCGAGCTCGCGTATTTCGGGCCGAGCCGCAAGCCCGTCGCGATGCCGTATTTCGACGATGTCGCGCAACTCGCGCGCGCGTGCGACATGCTGATCCTGACGTGCCCGCTCACGCCCGCGACGCATCATCTCGTCGATGCGAAGGTCATCGATGCGCTCGGGCGCGACGGGTTCATCGTGAATATCGCGCGCGGTCCGGTGCTGGACGAACGTGCGCTCGTCGAGGCGCTGGCCGCCGACAGAATCGCGGGCGCGGCGCTCGATGTGTTCGAGCACGAACCGCGCGTGCCGGATGCGCTGATGCGCGATCGCCGGGTCGTGCTGACGCCGCACCTCGGTTCCGGAACGAAGGAAACGCGGCGCCGCATGGCCGAGCATGTCGTCGATGCGCTCGCGCGCCATTTCGATGTCGCGGGGCCGCGTGATGCGGTGCATCGCGTGGCCGGGCGAGGCTGCGCGGTGGAGAGCTGAACGGCGCTTGCATCGGCATCGCCTCCATTGCTTCGCTCTACGGCTGAATCCGGCCGTCGCTCCAGCCTGCGCCCGGCGTCTCGTCGGCGGGTTTCGCCGCGTCGCGCCGGTTCGTTTTCAAGCCGCCATCGCGCGCGGTGAGCGCTTCGCGCTGCGGCCCGCCGCCCGCATTCGCGCCGGCCGCCGAAACAGCAGGTTCGTCGAAGGCATTCACTTCTTCCTGCGAATACGCGAACGCGCCCTGCGCGAGCGCCGCCGATGCGAGCGCACACGCCGTCAGTACCGCATGCTTCCTCATGATTCACCTCTCGCTGCGTTGCAACGTCATGTCCGTCGGTGTGCGAAACAGCAATGGGCTGTCGCCGAAGCGCATCGGCTGGCCCTGACTCCCGATGAAGCCGGAAAGCGCGTGATGCGCGCCGAAAACCCCGCTTCCCGCGTCGATCTGTTCGAGCGCGGTCCAGGCGTCGCCGAGCCGCGACATGTCCGCGGGCAGCCGGGCGTCGGCGAGCGGCGAAACCGGCGCGCGCAGCACCAGCGCCACGATCATTCCGGGGATCATTTCGCGCTTCATGATGCGTCTCCCAAAGCACGGCGGCCTCGACGGAAAAAAGCGGCTGCCGTAGACGCATTTGTATAGGCGCGGCGCCCCCGTGCAAATAGCGAGGAATGACCATCGCGGCCTCATCACTTCCTGCGGGTGAACTAAACTTTTGTAGGCTTGGCGGCACCGTCCGGGCCGAATGTGCGTCGTCCTTGTGTCGAAACGGAGGCACCATGACTCTCTTTCTGATCGAGCGCAATTTCGCGGAGCAACTCGAATTCACGGTCGAGGGCGCCGCCGAGGTGACCGAAATAAACAACGAAGTCGGCGTCAAATGGCTCGTCTCGTTTCTGACGGCGGACAAGCGCAAGACGTATTGCCTCTACGAAGCGAACAACATGGAAGCCATTCGCGAGGCAGCGAAACGCGCGGACATCCCCGCTGACGAAATCATCGAAGTCACGGAACACAGACCGGAGTGGCTCATGCCCGCCGGCTGACGCGGTGATCAGAATTGACTATATGCACGCCGCGCCGCCGTGCGTATAAACGCTGCATGCCACGCCGAACCGGAGAGCCGACATGAGAAATCGCGCACGCATGGCGTTGTTGTCGGTCTTGGCGCTCTTTTTATCGATGCTCGCCGCGTGCGGATCGGCGAAGCTCGATGCGGGCCAGCCGCAGCTTCGCGAGACGAACGTGAACGGCGTGCCGCTGCGCTACGAAGAGCAGGGCGCGGGCGAAACGGTCGTGCTCATTCACGGCGCCATCGCCGATTACCGCGCGTGGGACGCGGCCCGCGATGCGATCGCCGCGCACTATCGCGTGGTCGCGCCGTCGAACCGCTATTTCGGCGCAGCGTCCTGGCCGGATGACGGCGCGCGCTTCTCGATGCAGACGCACGCCGACGATCTCGCCGCCTTCATCCGCGCGCTGAACGCGGGACCGGTCGATCTCGTCGGCTGGTCGTATGGCGCGGATATCGGCCTCGTCGTTGCGGTCCAGCATCCGGAACTGGTGCGCAGCGTGTTCGCCTACGAACCGTCGCTCACCACGTTCGTCACGGACGCATCGGACCGCAAGGCGATCGCCGCCGATCAGCAGCAGGCGTTCGGCCCCGCATTCGTCGCATCGAAACGCGGCGACCAGCAAGCGGCGCTGCGTCCATTCGTCGATGGCGTGAACGGCGCGCCCGGCACCTACGACGGGCTTCCCGACCGCGTGCGCGTCGTGCTGTCGGACAACGCCCGGACGATTCCGCTGCAGCTTAACGCGCCGCCGCCTCCGGCCATCACCTGCGCGCAGCTCGGCACGATCGCGGCGCCCGTCGCGATCGCGCGCGGCACGCTCACGCGGCCGTTCTTTCGCATCGCGGCGGATACGGCGCATCGCTGCATCCCCGCTTCGCGGCTCGTGCTGCTTGAAAACGGACGCCATCTCGCGCCCGTCGAAATGCCCGGCGATTTCGACGCCGCCCTGCTCGGCTTCCTGTCGCGGCGCGACTAAAGCGTCGCAGCGGAGCGCGTCAGGCATCGAGCAATCCGGCGTGACTCGCGAACGCGGCGGCTTCCGTGCGATTGGCCGTGTACGTCTTCTCGAGGATGCTGCGGATGTGGTTCGCGACGGTATTCGAACTGATGTCGAGCACGCGCGCGATGTCCCGATTGTTTCGCCCGATGGCGACAAGGCGCAGCACTTCCACCTCGCGCCGCGTCAGGCCGCACGGATAGACCGGCTCCGCGCCCGACGCATCGATGGCCGCACGCAACGCCCCGATGCGCGCGACGAGCGTCGCCATGCCGAGAGGCCGCGCATCGGCGAGCGCGGCATCGAGCAACTGGATCGCGGCCGCGCGGTCCTGCGCCGCGCCGCGCGCGTGCAGCATGCGCGCGTATCGGTAACGGCCGTGCGCGAGCCAGACGCGCGCGCCCGTTCGCTCGTCGATGGCGAGCGCCGCGATGAAATGCTTCTGCGCCGCTTCCCAGCGCTTCCCGGCGGCGGCGAGCATGCCGAGCAGACGGTCCGCCGCGCCGAGACACGGCCCGCCGATGTCGACCAGCAAGGTCGTGCCTTCGTAGGGTTCGAGCATGCGATACAACGCCGCGGCGCGCGGCGCGTCTTCCAGGTAAACGCACACTTCCGCCGCGAAAGACGCGCGCGTGAGCGCGTCCACGTTCGCCGGGACGCCGGCCATTGCCTCGACGTGCAGCGCGTCGAATTCGGCGCGCGCCCCGTCGCGCATGTCGAGCTCCGCGTAGATCAGCGCGATGCCCGGCCGCCAGAGCGATGCCGTCGTGCTGTGGCGAAGCATCAGTTGCATGGCGGGCAGCACTTCGGCGAGGCGCCCCTGTTCTCGCCGGATGCAGAACATCTGCATGCCGAATGCCGTCGACGCCACGTCCTGCGCGACGCGCTCGCCCATCGCGAGCGCCTGCTGCGCCTCGCATTCGGCGCGGTCGAACGCGCCTTCGTTGATCGACAGAAGCGTTTCGAAGCACAGCACGACCGCCTGGTGATAGAGCGAATTCATGTCGCGGGAGACGCGGCGGTCCGCATCGAGCGCGGCGCGCAGCCCGGCCATGTCGCCCACGCGGAAGAGGTCGCACAGGCGATACGCCATGAGGTCGGCAAGCGTCCATTTCAGCTCGCTCGACGTCTGCGCGATCGACCACGCCTCGCGGCCCGCGGCCAGGCGCTCGTGCAGCAGCGTCGGCCAGTAACCGGCGGACGTGATGGCCGTCAGCGCGAGATAGAGGCCCCGCGCATCGCCAAGCTCCCGCGCGAGCGCGACGCACGCGTGCCACGTCCGCTGCGCTTCGTCGGCGAGATTGGAGTACACGTAGGCGCGGCACAGACACGCGAGCAACTCGACGCGCATCGCGTCGTTGCGCTCGTGCGCGTCGATGGCGCGGATCAGCAGCGCGACGGACGCTTCGCCGGAGCGCGCGCTGCGGAAATTCGCCTGCTCGAAGCCGATGGCCGCGCGCGCGAACTGCGCCGTCAGGCCGTTGTCGCCCGCCACTTCCGCCGCTTCCAGAAACGCCGCGCGGCTCGGCTCGGGCGCGCCGACATCCGCCTCGGCGCGCCCGAGCGTGAGAAGCAGCTCGCAACGCAGAGGCGCATCGCCGGGACAGTGCGCGGCCTGCAGCGAAAGCGCAAGACGATAGAGCCGCGACGCTTCCTCGAACGCGAACGACCGCGCGGCCTGATCGGCGGCTTCGCGCGCGTAGCCGAGCGCTTTCGCGGCATCGGCGTGGCGCCCGGCCTGCGCGAAGTGATGCGCGAGCTGCGCGAGCCGCGAGGCCCGGCTGCCGCGCTCGTGCGCTTCCAGCCATTCGCCGATTGCGCCGTGCAGCCGGGCGCGGCGCGCGGCGAGCAGGTCGTCGTAGAGCATGTCGCGGATCAATACGTGACTGAACCGCAATTCGCCTTTGTCCGTCGTTGCCGTCGTTGCCGTCGTTGCCGTCTCGATCAGGCTCGCGCGAAGCGCCGCTTCGAGGCTTGCCAGCACGGCTTCTTCATCGTCCTCGGGGGCGAGCGCCATCAGCAGTTCGATGTCGAACGTTCGTCCGATGCACGCGGCCATCGCGAGCAGGCGCCGCGCGCGCTCGGGCAGATGCCGCACGCGTTTGGCGATGACATGGCGCACGCCTTCGGGAATGGCCGTGAGCAGCACGGACTCGTCGCGCGCGACGACGCCCGCGCGCTCGCGATGTTCGATCAGATAGCGCACCGTCTCCTGCAAAAAGAGCGGATTGCCTTCGGTGCGGCCATAGAGCGCCTGCGCGAGCGGCGCGTTCGGCACGGCCCCGCTCGCCGCGAGAAAGAAAAGCCCGGACTCGCGGCAATCGAGTCCCTTCAGATGCAGCCGACGAAAGCCCGGCGTGCGGACGAGATCGGCGAATGCGTCGTTCAAGGGATGATCGCCGGCGACGTCCGTATCGCGGTAAGTGGCGAGCACCATCACCGGCACTTGCGCGAGCTGGGCGGCGAAGAACGACAGCAGCCGGATGGACGTGGGATCGGCGCAATGCAGGTCGTCGAAGACGAGCAGCACCGGCCGATGCGCCGCCGCGCGCTGCCAGAAGCGCGTGATCGCGTCGAAGAGCGTGAAGCGCGCCTGAGCCGTGTCGAGTTGCGGGGCCGATGCCGCGTCCGCCGCGTCGCGGGCCAGCACGTCCGGAATCGCCGCGCCGATGATGGCGCTGTCCGCGCCGCTCGCCTCGTCGTCGATTGCGCCCGGCGCGCCCTCGCTCGACGCCGAACGGAAGAGTTGTCGCCACGGCCAGTACGCGGGCGCGCCCGGCTCTTCCGGGCAGCGCGCCCAATGCACGGCGAAGCGCCCGCCTGCCGCCGTCGCGACGATCTGTTGCGCGAGCCGCGTCTTGCCGATGCCGGCGTTGCCCGCCAGCAGCATGACGCGGCCGTGCCCGTCGGCGGCCTTCACGAGCGACGCCTCCGCCAGCCGTAATTCGTCGTCCCGGCCGATGAAGAAGCCGGGCGTTCCGGTGGTCGTTGCGTCCATGTGCGGTTCCGGAAAACCGGGGCGCGGCGCGCGCGCGGTTGAAAGCCTGTCTAGTCGGTTATAGGCAACGCGCGGGTTTGCATCAAGCGGGGACGGCTCTCGCGGCTCGTTCGTGGACTTTCGTTCGTTTTCCGAAGCGTTTCTCAGCCGCGCGCATCTGTTTTAAGCGCATTGGGCGAAGCGCGCGGCGAAACATGGCACCGCATGGCCGCTGCTAGAATCGGTCCGGCCCCGCAACGACTCTCGATCATCGACCGCATGCGCATCGACCCGTACAGCCTGGAACTATTCATTTCGGTCGTGGAAGAAGGTTCCATCGCGCGCGCGGCGAGCCGCAATCACATTGCGTCGTCGGCGCTCAGCCGGCGCATCGCGGACCTCGAAGCGGCCATCGGACTCGCGCTGCTGATTCGCTCGCCCGCGGGCGTCGAACTCACGGAAGCGGGACGTCCCGCGTATGCGCGCGCGGCCTCGTTCCACGATCAGCTTCAGCGCTTCGCGCGCGAAGTGCAGTCGATGAGCGGCCAGATCGCGGGCGTCGTGCGGCTCTTCGCGAACGCGTCGGCCATCGTGGGCTTTCTGCCCGAGCGATTGCAGGCGTTTCGGGCGCGCTATCCGCTCGTGCGCATCGCGCTCACGGAACAGATCAGCGATGAAGTCGTGCGCGCCTGCATCGACGATCGCGCGGACATGGGCATCAGCGCGAGCAGCCACGCGCCCGCCGGACTCGACACATGGCACTTCGCCGACGATCCGCTGATGGTCGTGCTGCCGCCCGGTCACGAACTCGCCGCGACCGCCGCGCCTTCCTTCGCCGACGTGCTGCGCTATCCGCTCGTCGCGCTGCAGGCGGGCGGCTCGCTCGATCAGGTGCTGAAGGAACGCGCCGACGCCGCGCGCACGCCCTTGCAGTTGTCCGTCACGGTGAACAGTTTCGACGCGCAGTGCCGCATGGTCGAAGCGGGGCTCGGCATCGGCATCGTGCCGACGAGCGCGGCCTCCGCGTTCGCCGGATCGCGCGGTTTCGTGCGCAGGCCGCTTGCCGAGACGTGGGCGCGCGAACGCACGCTGCGTCTTCATGCGCTCAGGAAGTCGCCGCGTCTGAAAGCGGTGCAGGCGTTGATCGATACGCTCACATCGGACGCATAGCGCGCGGGTTTACGAGGACATCGCGATGCGCGATGCCCCCCTTGCCGATCGAGCACTTCGCGCGCGCCCGTCGACGTGGCTAGATTGCGGGCAAGGAGAGCTTGCATGTCGACACTGGAACTCAACGGCCGCGTGCTGTTTCTGAGCGCGGACCCCGCGAAGATCGAGCGCCAGCTCGAAGGCGCCGATCTCGACGAAGCAACGGCCGGCCCGTTGCGCGACGATGTCTCCACCGACGAGATCACGCCGATGAGCGTCCTCACGCGCTTCGACGAACGTCTCGGCCGCTTTCCGTATCTCGGCTTTCGCGCGGGCGGACGCAATCCGTTCGGTACCGACGCGGTGCGCGCGGGCCATTTCCGCGTGACGGTGGCGGGCAATCGCTACGGCAAAGGCTCTTCGCGCGAGCATAGCCCGGTGGCGGAATACCGCGCCGGCATACGGCTCGTGATTGCGAAGAGCTTCGAGCGCATCTATCGGCAGAACGCGGACAATCTCGGCCTTTTCACGTCGACCGATTTCGGTCTCATCGAGCGCATTCGTCGCGACGAGGCGATCGATATCGACGAACTCGTCGCCACGCGCGACAGTCTCGCGGCGGCCATTCTGCGAAGCGGCGGATTGCTCGGCTACGGCGCGCGCCATATGCGGCGCATCGAGCCGATTCCCCGCGCGAACGATGACGCTCCGCGCACGCTCGTGCAGAAGATCATCGAACGTCATGCGCTGCGCACGGAAGCCACCGGCGAATCGCTCGCGCCGGGCGCGGGTATCTTCGTGCGCGCGGACTGGCGGTTCATCCACGAGTACTACACCGGCATGGCGACGCACCTGCTGCACGCCGCCTTCGGTAAGCCGCTCGCGCTGCACGAACCGCAGACGATCCTCGCGTTCGAAGACCACCTTTCGTATTCGCACAAGAGCGAGCTTCATGTGCGCCACGGCCTGCTCGCGGATGTGGGCGAACTCTCGGCGGCGCATCGCGCGTTCGTGCGCGACTACGGCATCGCCGATCACGGCTATCTGAAATCGCTCGGCGATGCCAACGCCGAAGGCTCCGAAGGCATCTCGCACGCGATGATGGCCGAGCGTTACGCGCTGCCGGGGCAAGTCGTCGTCGGCACGGACTCGCATACGCCGCATAGCGGCGCGCTCGGCTGCGTGGCGTTCGGCGTCGGCACGACCGACATGGCGAACGCGTTCATCACCGGAGCGGTGCGCATGACCGTGCCGCAGACGCTTCGCATCGAGTTCGGCGGGACGATTGCGCCGGGCGTCACCGCAAAGGATCTCGTGCTGCATCTTCTCGCGGACCCGCGCATTCGCGCTGGCGCGGGCGTCGGCAAGGTGTTCGAGTTCGCGGGCGCGGCCATCGCGCAATTGAGCACCGACGAGCGCACGACGCTCACCAACATGACCGCCGAACTCGGCGGCTTTACGGGCATCGTCGCGCCGGATGCCGAGACCGTCCGTTTTCTGAAGGAGCGGCGCGGCATCGACTTCGTGATCGAGCCGTGGATGACGAGCGACCCCGGCGCGCCTTACGCGGACGTCATCGAAATCGACTGCGCGCACGTCACGCCGATGCTCGCCGCGCCCGGCGATCCCGGCAACGGCGTCGCGCTGAACGATCTCGCGGAGCGTCCGCGCATCGACATTGCGTATGGCGGTTCGTGCACGGCGGGCAAGCGCGAGGACTTCGACCACTATCACGAAGTGCTCGCGTGGGCCGCCTCGCGCGGGCTGCGCGTGCCGGCGGGCGTCACGCTCTACCTTCAGTTCGGCACGTCCGCTGTGCGCGATTACTGCATCGAGCGCGGCTACATCGACGCATTCGAGCGCGTCGGCGCGATCCTCCTGCAGCCGTCGTGCGGCGCGTGCGCGAACTGCGGACCGGGCGCATCCACCGATTCGGCGCAAGTGACGATCAGCGCGATCAACCGCAATTTCCCCGGCCGCTCGGGACCGGGCAGCGTGTGGCTCGCGAGCCCGCCGACGGTCGTGGCGAGCGCGCTTGCGGGCACGATCGCGTCGTTCGCGGAGTTGCAGCAACGCCACCGCTGACACGGCGCGGCGTCGTTCAAAAGACATACAGGAGACGATCATGGCCATCATGCAGCGCGCCTCGCTGTGCGCGACGGATTATCCAATAGGCGCGCAAACCGCGATCACCGCGGATGATCCCGTCATCGACTCTTCGACGCTGGCCGCCCGCCTCGACCGTCTGCCCGCGACGCGCGCCGTCTGGAAGCTGATCCTGCTCCTGAGCCTCGGCTTCTTTTTCGAACTCTACGACCTGCTCTTCACCGGCTACGTCGCGCCGGGACTCGTCAAAAGCGGCCTGCTCACGCCGACGACCTCCGGGCTTTTCGGCAAGGCGGGCGTGGCGAGCTTCATCGCGGCGCTCTTCAGCGGCCTCTTTATCGGGACCATCGCGTGCGGCTTTCTCGCGGACCGCTTCGGGCGCCGCGCGATCTTCACCTGGTCGCTGCTGTGGTACGTCGCCGCGAACACGGTGATGGCCTTTCAGGACACGGCGTTCGGCCTCAATGTCTGGCGCTTCGTGTCGGGCATGGGCATCGGCGTGGAGTTGATTACCATCGGCACGTATATGTCGGAACTCGCGCCCAAGCATCTGCGCGGACGCGCCTTCGCAGTGTGTCAGGCGGTCGGCTTCTCGGCGGTTCCGGTAGTCGCGTTTCTGTCGTATCTGCTCGTGCCGCGCGCGCCGTTCGGACTCGACGGCTGGCGATGGGTCGTGCTGCTCGGCGGCGTGAGCGCGCTCTTCGTGTGGTACTTCCGCCGCAATCTGCCGGAAAGCCCGCGCTGGCTCGCGAGCAAGGGTCGCCTGGACGAAGCGGACGCGGTGCTCGCGCGGCTCGAAGCCACCGTCGCGCGTCAGCATGGCGCGCCGCTGCCGCCGCCGGGTCCGTCCGATCCCGCGCCGCGCAAGGCCGGTTTCGCCGACATGTGGAAGCCGCCGTATCGCCGGCGCACGGTGATGCTCGTCGTCTTCCACGTCTTTCAGACGGTGGGCTTCTACGGCTTCGCGAACTGGGTGCCGACGCTGCTCGTCAAGCAGGGCATCACGGTGACGTCGAGCCTCTTCTATACGACCGTGATCGGGCTTGCCGCCCCGCTCGGGCCGCTCATCGGCTACTGGATCGCGGATCGCTTCGAGCGCAAGCATGTGATCGTCGGCATGGCGGCGGTCAATATCGCGAGCGGGCTCATGTTCAGCCAGGCGTCGTCGGCGGCGAGCATCGTCGCGCTCGGCGTGCTGCTCACGCTCGCGGGCAACATCATCTCGCTCACGTATCACACGTATCAGCAGGAGCTTTATCCGACCGCGATTCGCGCGCGTGCCGTCGGCTTCGTGTATTCGTGGAGCCGGCTGTCCGCCGTGTTCAGTTCGTTTGTGATCGCGTTCACGCTGAAGGAATTCGGCGTGCATGGCGTGTTCGTTTTCATCGCGGGCGCCATGACGCTCGTGATGCTCGCCATCGGCCTGATGGGTCCGCGCACGCTCGGCAAATCGCTCGAAAGCATCTCGCATTGAGGCGCTTTCGCGCGCCTCAGAGCGTTGCGGTCACGCCGCCATCGACATAGAGGATGTGGCCGTTCACGAAGCGCGATGCATCGCTCGCGAGGAACACCGCCGCGCCGACGAGATCCTCCACATCGCCCCATCGACGCGCGGGCGTGCGTGCGACGAGCCATTTGCTGAAGGTCTCGTCATCCACGAGCGCCTGATTCAGTTCCGTCTTGAAGTAGCCCGGTCCGAGGCCGTTCACCTGAAGTCCGTGCGGCGCCCAGTCGATCGCCATGCCTTTCGTGAGCATCTTCACCGCGCCCTTGCTCGCGGTGTACGCGGCGATATTCGGGCGCCCGAGTTCGCTTTGCACCGAACACACGTTGATGATCTTGCCCGCGCCGCGCGCGATCATGAAACGCGCGACCGCCTGACCGACCAGGAATACGCTGTCGACGTTGGTCTGCATGAGTTCGCGCCATTGATCGTGCGAGAACGATTCGAGCGGCGCGCGGCGCTGCATGCCGGCGTTGTTGACGAGAATGTCGATCGCGCCGATCTCCGCTTCCACCCGTTCGATGCCCGCGCGCACGTCCTCGGGCGACGTGACGTCGAAGCCCGCGGCGTCCGCCTCGATGCCTTCGTCGCGAAGCTGCCGCACGGCTTCATCGAGCCGCGTGCGGTTGCGGCCGTTCAGGATCACGCGCGCGCCCGCGCCGCCGAGCCCCCGCGCAAGTGCGAAGCCGATGCCGGTGCTCGATCCGGTGACGAGCGCGCGGCGGCCGGTGAGATCGAATAGGTTGAGGACGGTGTTCAATGTGTGGCTCCTTTGTTGTTGCGGGAGGGTGATTGGTCCAGTGTGACATGCTTGGTGCGGGTGGTAGAACGCGAGCACCGCTAGCACTTTGCGGATCGGACTGGCCGAGTGACGCATCCCCATTCGAGACACTTCGTGTCCCGCCTCGGGCGCATATTTGTCATAAACCTACATCGCCCGAAACATGACCTTCAAAGACGAAACAACGCACGCCCCCAGCCGCGCAAACGATTGCCGCCGCTACGATCCACCCGAGAACGTAGACACGCTCCTGCTGGCATGGGCGCGACGCGCCCGCGAAGCGCAGATGCGCCATTACGCGCTCGCCGAGCGCCTCGCCACGCGCGCCAAGCGTCTCGGGCTCGCGGTCATCGCCATTACGACGCTCACCGGCACGTCCGCGTTCCTGTCGCTCGTCATCATGGCGGTGTCGCCCGGACTGCGCCTCCTCGTCGGCATGACGAGCATGAGCGCGGCCGTGCTCGCCTCGCTGCAGACGTTTCTGCGCTATGGCGAGCGCGCGGAAGCGCATCGGCGGGCGGGCGCGCGCTATGGCGCGGTACGGCGGCGCATCGAGACCATTCACGTAGGCGATCCGCTCGGGCTCGACATGCGCGACATCGCGCGCGTTCGCGACGAACTCGACGACATCGCGCAGACCGCGCCGCATCTGACGCACGAAGCGTCCACATGCGCGCCAAGCGCCGCGCGTTAGCGCCGATGCGTCGCTTATTTGCGGTTTATTGCGCGATCGGGTCCAGCCCCGTCTTGCGCACGGTCGGCTGCGCGGCCGGCGATGCGAGGAACCGGAGCAGCGCACGCGCCTCCTCGGGATGCTTCGAGCCGACCGGAATGCCCGCCGCATAGCGCGTGACGGATTGCACTTCCTCCGGCACCTTGCCGACGAATTCCACGCCCGGCACAGGCAGCAGTTCCGCGACCTGCTGAAAGCCGATCTCATAGTCGCCGTTCGCGACGACCGAGGCGACGGGAATGCGCGGAATCATCGTCGCCTTGGGCGCGACTTCGTCCTGGATACCGAGCTTCCTGAACATCTCGTTCTTGATATACACGCCGCTCGCGCTATCCGAATACGCGATGGACTTCGCGTGCAGAAGCGTCTGCCGCAGCCCATCGACGCGCGCGATGTCGGGCTTCGGCGCGCCCGCGCGCACGACCATGCCGATGCGCGAATCCGCCAGTTCGACGCGCGATTGCGGCATCACCTTGCCGTCCTTGATGAGACCGTCGAGCGCGTAGCCGACCATGATGACCACATCCGCCGGTTCGCCGCGCGCGAGGCGGTTGGGAATCGCCTGCGGCGACTCGCCCATCGAAGGGCCGAGGATGGTGTCGAGCGTGTCGCCGGTGCGTTCGGTGAACGCCGGCCCGAGCGCCTTGTACGCGGCGGTGAAACCGCCCGACGTCATGACGTGCAGTTCGACGGCGCGCGCCGCGACACTCGCAAAGGACGCGGCGGCGACGAAGGAAAACGCCGCAACGCGGGAAAACAATGTCTTCATGTAAGTGTCGTGCGAAGCCGCGAAAAAAAAGACGACGAAAAAGCGGCGTCAAACTACCTTGCCGGGATTGAGAATGCCGAGCGGATCGAGCGCGCCCTTGATCGCGCGCATCGCGTCGATGTCGGTGGCGCGGCGGCTTTGCGGCAGGAAGTGCCGCTTCTTGACGCCGATGCCGTGTTCCGCCGAAATCGATCCGCCCAGCTCGCGCGTCACGTCGTAGATCACGCGGTCGATGTCGTCGTGATCGTGCTTGCCGAGGCCCGGCACGTCGATGACGATATGAATATTGCCGTCGCCCAGATGCCCGTAGATCAGTACGAGCGCCTGCGGCCAGCGTTCGCGCAGCCGTTGTTCGCAGCGCGCGGCGGCCTCGCCGACCTGCGCGATCGAGAAGCTCACGTCATAGGCCGCGTGATTCGGGATGAAGCGCTGATATTCGCCGGGCGCATCGCGGATGGCCCAGAACGCGAGCGCATGCGCCTCCGACGACGCGATCGCGGCATCCGCGACGATGCCTTCCTCCAGCATCGCGCCGAGAAATTCCTCGAAGGCATCGTTGTGGCGCGCGGGATCGGCGCCGACGCTTTCCAGCAGCACATAGAACGGATGCGCCGAGCCGAGCGGCGCGCGCAGCTGCGGCAGATTGGCGAGCACGGCGTCGTGGTAGCCGGACCACATGACTTCGAACGCGGAGACGCCCGCCGCGAGGCCGGCCTGCGCGCGCGTGAGCAGCGTCGTCACGGCCTCGAAGTCCGGCAGGCCGCACCACGCGGTCGCGGTTGCCGTGGGCTTCGGACGCAGACGCAGCACCACGCGCGTGATGACCGCGAGCGTGCCTTCGCTGCCGATCAGAAGATGGCGCAGATCGTAGCCGCTGTTGTTCTTGATCATCTTGTTGAGATCGCCGACGACCGCGCCGCTCGCGAGCACCGCTTCGAGGCCGAGCACCTGATCGCGCATCATCCCGTACTTGATGACGCGGTTGCCGCCCGCGTTCGTCGCGAGATTGCCGCCGATCGAACAACTGCCGCGCGCGCCGAGATCGAGCGGAAAGTAGAAGCCCGCCGCGCTCGCCGCTTCCTGCACCGTTTGCAGCGCGGCGCCGGCTTCCACTGTCATCGTGCCGGACACTTCGTCTATTTCGACGATGCGGTTCATGCGGTCCAGGCTCAGCGCGACCTCGCCGCCCAGCGCGTTCGCGCCGCCGACGAGTCCCGTCAGCCCGCCTTGCGTGACGACCGGCTGGCCGTGGCGCGAGCAGATTTCGAGCGCCTTCGCGACTTCCTCCGTCGTGCGGGGACGGATGACGGCGAGCGGCACTTCGCCTGGCAGCCCGCTCCAGTCGACGACGCGCCGCTCGCCGAATTCGTCCGGCAGCGCGACCACGTCCGCGCCGAGGGTGTCGCGCAATGCGCGTACAGCTTCGCTTGCCATCATGTGCTGCGTGTCTCCTTGATGTTGTGTGCATCGCCGGCGGTCATGGCCAAGGTTTCGATCTTCTTTCGGCCTTCGCACGACGACGCCTCAGTGCCGCACCTTATACCGCGCGGGCGTGCGACGGCAATAGGCAACGCTGCGGAGCGCGCCGCCTCCCTGCTTTACCGGTAACATCCGCGCGGCTCGCTGCGGCGCGCGGGCATCACGGAATCGCCTTTCGCTCGCGGAATTCGTCGAAGAGACGCAGGAACATGCCGGTGCTGTCGACGACATCGTGGAACCCGGCTTGCCGGATTTTCGTCGTGCTGGAGATGACGTCCCAGTCGCAACGAAAGATGAAGTCGCCAAAGCCCCACGCCGCGACGTGCTCGTAGGGAACCGGCACGAGACCGTGCTTCTTCACGATGCGCTCCCAGAGCGGACCCTTGTCCGCCATGTATTCGCGCAGGCTGATGGTCTGCGGCTCCGCGAGCGGCATGCCGAGATGATCGGCGATGGCGGGCCATAGCTGGTCCCAGCGGAACACGTCGCCGTTCGTGAGGTTGTAGCTCTCGCCGCCCGGCGCGTCGGTCGCGGCCCACACGGAACCGCGCGCGAGCTGCGCCGCATCGGTGACTTGCGCGAGCTTGCCGTAGCAGGTCGCGGTGCCGGGAAAGCGCAGCGGCAGGCCGAGTTCCTTGCTGATCGCCGCGTACACGGCGATGACCATCGAGAGGTTCATCGGATTGCCGAGCGCGAAGCCGCACACCACGTCCGGCCGAAGCACGACGGCATCCCACGGCTTGCCCGACGCTTCCTGCGCGAGCCAGTCCTGCATGTCGTAGTAGAAGTTCGGCGGCATGTGGCGCGCATCGTCCTCGCGCGCGGGCGTCCTGAACCGGCCGAGATGCGCCCCGTAATACTTCGCGCCCTCGTAGAGCACGACGCGCTCGAGCGCCGGCGAGTGCTCGCCGACCACGCTCACGAGGTTGCGCAGCATGCCGAGATTCACGTCGATGAGCGCCTGCGGCGTCGGCTGCTCCTGATACGCGGCGTGAAAGATATGCGTGATGTCGTTCAGACCGCCGAGCTTCGCGCGCACGTCTTCGGCATCGAGCAGATCGACGGCGATGTGCGCGCCCGGTTTCGCATCGTCGGGCGTGCGCCGCGACAGGCCGATGACGTCCCATCGCGGCAGCGACGCGAGATGATCCACGAGCTGACGCCCGATCACGCCGACGCCGCCCGCCACGAGTGCCTTGTACTGTTTCATGCAATTCCTTGGCCGATGAAGTGCTTCGCGCGTTCCGCGTTCTTGCGAAGCGATCCGGTCCGCGCAGCAATCGGCGCACCAAGAATCGTGGCGCCGCCCGAGCGACCCATGCACGGCCACTGCTTTGTTTCGCGTCACGAACAACATCATGCGAGACATCGTCATCTTTAATCTGGACGGCACCATCGGGCCGATCCCGCACCGCGAGCATTACGTTCGCCGAAAACGTCGCGACTGGCACGCGTTTTCGTGCGATGAAGCATCGCATCTGGATCGCCTCGGGCCGCAGCGACGAAGCTCGCGCGGAAACGAAAAGCGTGGCCCGACGCGCACGTCGGCATGCGCCGCGCGGGCGACCGACAGGCGGACGATCGCCTGAAGCGCGGCTGGCTTTGGAGCGGCGTGATCCCGAAGGAGCGCATGCTGTGCGTCTACGACGAACGCCAGCGCGTCATCGACATGTGTTCGCGCGCAAGGGCTTGCGTGCTTTCAAGCCGCGCCCGGCGATTTCCAGCGCGGCACGCGGCTTGCGCTTTTTTGTATCGAGCATCGATGTCGATGCGGGAGACTCACGATGAAATCCAGACTTGCGGTCACGGCGTTGCTGCTCGCTCTCGCGGGCGGCGCGCATGCGGAGGGCGCGGCGGGCGGCGATATCGGCGGCGCGGCGGGCGGCGCGGTCGGCGGCACGAGCAGCGCGGGCATGAATACGACCGGCGTGAACGGCGCGAATGCGCCAGGAACGACGACCGGCGGCACAAGCACGCGCGGCGGCGGCATCGGCGGCGCGAACAACGGCACGCTCAGCAGCGGCGCCGGCATGGGCGGCATGCAGCCGCCGGGCAGCACGCGCAGCATGGGCACCGGCGTGACGAGTCCGCAGAACACGCCATCGCCGAGCGGCGGCGGATCGAGCGGCGGCTGGTGAACGTGCGTTGCGCCTTATTCGACGATTCGCATTTGCTAAGCAATAAAGATCGTTAATTGGCGTGACGCGTGGAAGGTACGATAGCTCGCGCATCGACTACTTTCCCACGCCCGCCATGTCCAGAACGATCGTATACGCCGACCGTCGCGCCTTTCTCTCCACGACGTTGCGCGCAGCCGCCGCCGCCGCCGTCGCAACGCTTCCGGCAGCGACTGCCGCGTTCGCGCAAGGCAACGCGCAGAACGCGCCGCGCGTGCTTCGCATCGGCAATCAGAAGGGCTATCTCAATCTGCTGAAAGGCCGCGGCACGCTGGAAAAGCGTCTCGCGCCGCTCAACGTCTCGGTGACATGGACAGAATTCGGCGCCGGCCCCGTTCAGCTCGAAGCGCTCAATGTCGGATCGATCGATTTCGGCGATGTCGGCGAAGCGCCGCCCATCTTCGCGCAGGCCGCCGGCGCGCCGCTCGCGTATGTCGCCGCCACGCCCGCGCGACCGCGCTCCGAAGCGGTGATCGTGCCGGCGCGCTCGCCGATCCGCTCGGTCGCGGACCTCAGGGGCAAGAAGATCGCGCTCAACAAGGGCAGCAACGTGCATTACTTTCTCGTCAAGCTGCTGCGTCAGCATGGGCTGCAATACAGCGACGTGAACCTCGTCTTTTTGCCTCCCGCCGATGCGCGCGCCGCGTTCGAGCGCGCGTCGATCGATGCGTGGGTCATCTGGGACCCGTTCTTCGCAGCGGCGCAAAAAACGCTCGATGCGCGCGTCGTCGCCGATGCGAGCGGTGTCGTCGGCAATCGGGCGTACTACTTTTCGTCGCAGAGTTATACGGCGAAGAATCCCGACGTGGTCCGCGTTCTCATCGAGGAAATCGGCAAGGTGGACGACTGGGGCAAGGCGAACCACGACGCGCTCGCGACCGAACTCGCGCAGCTCTGGGGCTTGCCGAAGGCTGTCGTGGAGCTTGCGGTGAGCCGGCAGACGTTCGGCACCGAGCCGATCACGCGCGCGATCCTCGGCGAGCAGCAGCAAATCGCCGATACGTTTCTCGACCTCGGCCTCATTCCGAAGCACGTCGAAGTATCGAAGGCCGCGCCGCCCAACCTCGCGTGATGTCTGCGCGTCACAGCGCGCCGGGCCGCGGATCGCCGACGAAACCATCGCGGTTCGGCATCTTCACTTTCGGAAGCGACTTCGCATCGAGGCGCGCGTCGCCGGGCACGATGCCGTTCAGGTTCAGCACATACGCGCTCACGGCATAGACTTCGTCGGCGGAGAGCGACTGCGGCGCGTTGTACGGCATCGCGCGGCGAATGTAGTCGAAGAGCGTCGTCGCATAGGGCCAGTAACTGCCGACCGTCTTCTTCGGCTTCGCGCCGGTGAGCGTGCCGATGCCGCCCGCGAGCGGATCGCCGATGCCGCCCTCGCCTTTCGCGCCGTGACACGCGGCGCATTTCGCCGCAAAAATCTCCCAGCCGTGCGCGACATCGCCGGAACCGGCTGGCAGGCCGTGTCCGGCTGGGTCCACGTCGATGTTCCATGCGGCAAGCGCTTTTTCATCGACGGGCTGTCCGATGCCGTAATCGGCGCTCGCGGCATGGATGGTCGTGGAGAGGGCGCAGATCATCGTGAACGAAGCTATAAAAAGCGGCTTACGCATTGCGCACCTCGCCCGTCGCCTCGACATGCCAGTTCTGTATGCCGTTGTAGTGGTATTGCGAATTGACGCCGCGCGCGGCCACGAGCGCATCGTGCGTGGGCTGCACATAGCCGGTCTCGTCGATGGCGCGGCTTTGCAGATTCGCCGGCGCGCCGTCCCATTGCCAGTCCGCTTCGAAGCGCGTGAGCGCGCGGTCGTGGACGGCGCTCGTCAGGCGCGCGGGCCGCCAGGTCTTACCGCCATCGGTCGAGACATCGACGCTGCGTATGCGTCCGCGGCCCGACCACGCGTAGCCGCTGATCGCGTAGTAACCGCGCGCCGTCAGGCGGTGCCCCGCCGACGGGCGCGTGATGACCGATTTCGCGTCCATCTCGAAGACGAACTGGCGCGCGCGGCCATCGGGCAGAAGTCCCGTGTACTTGGACGTTTCCTCGCGCGTCATCTCCGGGCCGCGCACGAGCTTCAGGCGCCGCAGCCACTTGATGTTCGTGTTGCCCTCGAAGCCCGGCACGATGAGCCGCACCGGATAGCCGTTCTCCGCGCGCAGACGCTCGCCGTTCTGCGCATACGCGACGAGCGCCCGCTCGACGATGCGCTCGAGCGGCAGGGTGCGCGTCAACGCGGCGCCGTCCGCGCCTTCGGCGAGCACCCATTGCGCGGACGGGTCCACGCCGACTTCGTCGAGCAGCGTGGAAAGACGCACGCCGGTCCATTCGCAGCACGAAAGCAGGCCGTGCGTGAGTTGCACGGGCAAGCCGCTCGGACCGTTCCATTCGGTGCCGGTATTGCCCGAGCATTCCAGAAAATACACGCGCGATTCGGACGGCAGGCGCAACAGGTCGTCCATGCTGAAGATGCGCGGCTCGCGCACGAGGCCGTGAATCGCGAGCCGATGCCGCTCGGGATCGATGGCGGGCACGCCCGCGTGATGACGCTCGTAGACGAGGCCGTTCGGCGTGAGCGTGCCGGACAGGTCCGCGAGCGGCGTCATCGACGAGCCGGAGCCGGGCATCGCGGGGGCGCGCGCGCTGCGCCGGAACACGTCGGCTTCGAACGATGAAGGCACGCCGTAAGGCGGCGACAGCAGCGATGCGCCCGGCGCGAGCGTCCACGGCTCGACTTCGAGCGGTGCGATGCTGGCCGTATCGGGCGTCGTGCGCGCATGAGCCCGCAATGCGGCGCCTGCCGCGAGCGCGCCGACCGCGAGCTTGCGCATGGCGTCGCGCCGCGCATTCGGCGCATCCGGCGCACTCCCGCGCCGCTTCTTCTTCGATAACTCTTGCATAACTCGCTATCCGCACGTCATTTGATCTGCAACATCGCCTCGCGCACACCGATGCGGCGTGGAATGACCTTGTCCCGAAACGCGAGATCGGCCGAATCCTGCTGCGCGGCGATGACTTGCTCGCTGATCGGATAGGTTACGCCCCATTCGAGCCGGCCGATGGCTTTCGTCCGCACGTCGTTCGGCACGCCCGTAATGCTCGAGAGAAAGCGCGCCGCTTCGTCGGGATGCGCGGCAAGCTGGTCGAGGAGCAGACGCAGCGCGGCGGGATATTCCCGCGCGAAGCTGCGCGTCGCAATGGACGAAGAGGTTCGGGTCAGTGGTCGTGGCATGGACGCGCGGTGATGAGCCGGAAGCCCGGCGAAGGCGAACCATTCTAGTCACGGCGTTTCGCGGCACGAAACAACGAGGTTTCATATCGATATCGAGCGCGGCTCCGCATGACCATCAGCGCCGCGCATGGGGATGCGGAAACGTTAAAATATGATGCAGTTCTGCCGGCGCAGCCCGGCATCCGGAACCTCGATCATTCACGACCGATGCTCGTCCCCATTCAACCAGCCAACGAAAGCGAGCGCATCGCGGCGCTGCGATCGCTCAACATTCTCGACACGCCGCCGGAAGAGCGGTTCGACCGCCTGACGCGGCTCGCGAAGCGCGTGTTCGGCGTGCCGATCGCGCTCGTGAGTCTCGTCGACGAGAACCGCCAGTGGTTCAAGTCGTGCAACGGGCTAAAGACCCGCGAGACGTCGCGCGACGTGTCGTTCTGCGCGCACGCCATCGTCGGCAGCGACGTGCTGATCGTCCCCGATGCGCGCGCCGACTTCCGGTTCCACGACAATCCGCTCGTGGTCGGGCAGCCGTTCATCCGCTTCTATGCGGGCTATCCGCTCGGCCTGCCCAATGGCGAGAAGCTCGGCACGCTCTGTCTCATCGACGAGAAGCCGCGCGCGTTCGGCGAGGAAGAGCGCCGGCTTCTGCGCGATCTCGGGCGCATGGCCGAACAGGAGATCGCCGCGCTGCAACTCGCGACCATCGACGAACTGACGCTGCTTTCGAACCGG
This sequence comes from Caballeronia sp. Lep1P3, assembly GCF_022879595.1. Classification (NCBI taxonomy): domain Bacteria; kingdom Pseudomonadati; phylum Pseudomonadota; class Betaproteobacteria; order Burkholderiales; family Burkholderiaceae; genus Caballeronia; species Caballeronia sp. Lep1P3. Next base: position 665,737 of record NZ_CP084267.1, read on the forward strand.
CGCGGCTTCGAGGCGCTGGCGCAGCACGCGCTCAACGTCTGCAAGCGGCTCGCGCGGCCCGCCACGCTGCTCGTCTTCGATCTCACCGGCTTTCGCGCGATCAACGACACCTACGGGCACGCCGAGGGCGATCGCGCGCTGCAGACCTTCTCCGAAGCGTTACGGGAGGTGTTCGATGAAAGCGACGTGATCGCGCGGCTCGGCGGCGACGAGTTCGGCGTGCTGCTCACCGATGCGGGCCTGACAGAAACCGAGGCGCTCGTCGAGCGCGTGCGTGCGGCGGTCGGCGAGCGCGAGGCGCGTGTGCACCGGGGGTATCGCATCGAGTTCGCGGCAACGCACACGCCGTTCGATCCGGCGAGCCATCGCGCCGTGGCGGATCTGCTCCCCGAAGAGGATTGAAGGGCGGCAGGACTTTACTTCGCGCCGGTCCCGGATGCGCCGGAATGTCCGGCTTGTCCGCGCTGGTGCGCCTCTTCGTCGCGCTTGAGCTGCGCGGGCGGCGTGCCGGTCTGCGTCGCGGCGCCCTGCCCGCCCTGCGGACTCGCGCCCTGACCGCTCTGGCCCGACTGCCCGCCGCGCACGCCGACGCCTTCGTTGCGCTGCTGGTTGCCCGGCGTCGCCTGCGCCAGAACGAGCGTTCCGCCTGCCGCGCCGCGCGTGGTGTCGTCGGCGTGCGCGGCTGTCGGGATCATCGTGGCTACCGCGCTCGCTGCCGACAGCATCAGGGCGAAACTGGTTATGCGTTTGCTTGTCATGGCGTGCTCCTTTCTGGTCGACTCATGGGATTGAGCCGACCCTGCAATGCACATGCCACGTTTTCGGAAGCGGACTACCGCGTGCGTCACCACGCGTCACCGCATGTCACCATTCCACGCAGACCTTGCCCAGATGCGCGCCGCTTTCCTGATGCCGGAACGCATCGGCGAGGGCATCGAAGGGAAATGTCCGGTCGATGACGGGCCGCACGCCGCCCTGCTCCAGCGCGCGCACGTACTCCTGCTGCTGCCGCCGGCTGCCGACGATGAGACCCTGCAGCCGCGCCTGCCGCGCCATCAGAAGCGCAGTCGGCACGGTGCCTTCGCGTCCGGTCAGCACGCCGATGAGCGAGATATGCCCGCCCACGCGCACCGCTTCGATGGACTGCGCGAGCGTGCCCGGCCCGCCGACCTCGATAACGTGATCGACGCCGCGCCCGCCCGTCAGTTCGCGCACCTTGCCGGCCCACTTCTCGTGCGTCCGATAGTTGACGACATCGTCGGCGCCGAGCGCGCTCACGCGCGCGAGCTTCTCGTCCGAGGAGGATGTGACGATCACCCGCGCGCCCATCATCTTGCCGATCTGCAACGCCGCGATCGACACGCCGCCCGTGCCGAGCGCGAGCACCGTGTCGCCGGCCTTCAGCGCGCCGTCCACGACGAGCGCGCGCCAGGCGGTGAGGCCCGCCGTCGTGATGGTCGCGGCTTCGGCATGGCTCCAGCCGCGCGGCGCATGCGTGAACGCGCCCGCCGCGCAGACGACGTGCATCGTCGCCATGCCGTCGATGCCGTCGCCCGGCGTGCCCGCGAAGTTGCCGACCTCGGCCTGCGGCAGGCCATCCGGCCATTGCGGAAAGAAGCACGACACGACGTGGTCGCCCGGGCGGAATTCGCTCACGCCCTCGCCGACGGCTTCGACGACGCCCGCGCCGTCGGCCATCGGGATACGGCCATCGGCGGTCGGGCTCTTGCCGCTCACCACGAGCAGATCGTGAAAATTGAGCGAGGTCGCGTGCAGCGCGACGCGAATCTGGCCCGGACCCGGCTGGCCGGGATCGGGAACGTCGCGGATTTCGAGCTTGTCCAGTCCGCCCGGCGCGCGGACCACGAATGCCTTCATGAAAATCTCCTTCGCCGCGCTGCGGCTTTCGATTAGCGGTGATGCCGCGCGCTTTCCCGCATCGCGCAGACCGAGCGAGCCTTGCAACTCGCGGACCCGCCCGGCGGCGTTTCAGTGCGTCTCGCTGTCGAGATGCGCCATTTGCGCGGCCGCGTAGCGGTCGCCGGCCGCGGCGCCCTTTGGCACGGCCGCTTCGATCGCGGCGAGGTCGTTCGCATCGAGCGTCACGTCGAGCGCGCCGAGCGATTCGTTCAGGCGTTCCCGCCGCCGCGCGCCGATGAGCGGAACGATATCGTCGCCCTGCGCGAGCACCCACGCAATCGCGATCTGCGCGACGCTCGCGCCTTTTGCCTGCGCGATTTTTGCGAGCGCATCGACGAGCGCGAGATTGCGTTCGACGTTGCCTTGCTGAAAGCGCGGACTGTGCGCGCGCCAGTCGCCCGACTGCGCGGAATCCTTCGTCCAGTGTCCGCTGATGAGTCCGCGCGACAGCACGCCATACGCGGTGATGCCGATGCCATGCGCGCGGCACGCCGGCAAGATCGCGTCCTCGATGCCGCGCGAGATCAGCGAATACTCGATCTGGAGGTCGCAGACGGGATGCACGGCGGCGGCTTTTGCGATCGTCGCCGCGCCCACTTCCGAAAGGCCGACGTGACGCACATAGCCCGCCCGGATCATGTCGGCGATGGCGCCGACGGTGTCCTCGATCGGCACCTTCGGATCGAGCCGCGCGGGTCGATAGATGTCGATATGGTCGACGTTGAGACGCTGCAACGTGTAGGCGAGAAAGTTCCTGACGGCGTTGGGCCGCGCATCGTAATCGGTCCAGTTGCCTGCCGGGTCGCGCATGCCGCCGAACTTCACGCTCAGGATCGCATGATCGCGGCGCGAGGGCGGCGCGCTCTTCAACGCTTCGCCGATCAGCATCTCGTTGTGGCCCATGCCGTAGAAGTCGCCGGTATCGAGCAGCGTGACGCCCGCCTCCAGCGCCGCGTGAATGGTGGCGATGCTCTCGGCGCGATCGGACGGCCCGTACATGCCCGACATCCCCATGCAGCCGAGGCCGATGATCGACGATTGCGGACCGGTTGCGCCCAGTCGACGTTGTTTCATGTTCGCTCCTTTGGGAGGGTGTTCATTGAGGCTTCGAATTCGCAATAAGCGGGCCGAACGATATGCAACGCCTTAGCTATCCAGGTCTCGTTTTGATGATCGGAACAGCCGAATAACAAAACTCCCACCGAAAGCATGAACTGGCCATCCGCCTGCGGATTCCAGACCGCATTCTGTTTTCCTCTCAGGAGAGTTACCCGAATGCATGTATCCCTGACTCTCGTCGCATATTCATTTCGTTATGCGTTTTTGAGGCATCTGCTTTGAAAACGCTCACAAATCGATGAGACAGTCCAGCATACAACTACATAAGCGACAGGCGACCAAGCCTACACATTTCGACAGCAAGCAAACGGGCGTAACGGGCCGCGCCGAATGCGCCTTATCCAGGCCCTCACGCACCCATTGCATCCCTCCCGACTTGCGCCTTAACTATAAAGACACACCGACGCGCGATCATCGACGAATCTTCGACACGCGTCGCCTTCGAACGGAATCGAAAAAACGGTATGCAGTTTGCTGTACCGAACGCCGGTGCGCCGCGGGATGCGCCGGCGCCCAACGTCAACTATGAAGCTGGCACGGAGCAAGGAGCACGTTATGAGCGAAAAACAAGTACTGACCACGCGACAGGGACACCCTGTCGAGGATAACCAGAGTTTGCGCACCGTCGGCGAACGCGGGCCTGCGACGCTCGAAAACTATCCGTTCATTGAAAAGATCACGCACTTCGACCGCGAACGGATTCCCGAACGCGTCGTGCATGCGCGCGGCACGGCGGCGCACGGTTATTTCGAGGCTTACGGCAAAATCGGCGACGAATCCGCGGAGAAATACACGCGCGCGAAAGTGCTAACGAAAGCCGGCGTAAAGACGCCAGTCTTTTTGCGCTTCTCCACGGTAATCGGCGGAAAGGAATCGCCCGAGACGGCGCGCGATCCGCGCGGCTTCGCGATCAAGTTCTATACCGAAGACGGCAATTGGGATCTCGTCGGCAATAATCTCAAGATTTTCTTCATTCGCGATGCGATCAAGTTTCCCGACATGATCCACGCATTCAAGCCCGATCCCGTGTCGAACCGGCAGGAAGCGTGGCGCTTCTATGACTTCATCGCGCATCATCCAGAATCGCTGCACATGGTCACATGGGTGAAAAGTCCGTGGGGCATTCCCGCCGACTATCGCCACATGGAAGGTTCGAGCGTCAACACGTACAAGCTCGTGAACGATCAGGGCGAAGCGGTGCTCGTCAAGTTCTCCTTCCAGCCGAAGCTCGGCGTGAAGAACTTGACGTCCGAGCAGGCGGCCGAGATTCAGGCGCGCGATGTCGGCCATGCCACGCGCGATCTCTACGATGCCATCGAACGCGGCGACTATCCCGAATGGGAAATGTGCGTGCAGATCATGTCCGACGACGCGCATCCCGAACTGGACTTCGATCCGCTCGACGACACCAAGCGCTGGCCCGAGGACACGTTCCCGCTGTTGCCGGTAGGCCGTCTCGTGCTGAACGCGAATCCGAAGAACGTCTTCGCGGAAACGGAGCAGTCGGCATTCGGCACCGGCGTGCTGGTGGACGGCATCGACTTCTCGGACGACAAGATGCTGCAAGGACGAACGCTATCGTATTCGGATACGCAGCGGTATCGAGTGGGGCCGAACTATCTGCAATTGCCGGTCAACGCGCCGAAGAACGGCGCGCGCACCAATCAGCGCGACGGACAAATGGCCTATTACGTGGACAACGCGGGCGAGAATCCGCATGTGAACTACGAGCCGAGCATGATCGGCGGACTCGAGGAAGCGCCCAAGAAGGAGCACGACTATCACCAGTGGGTCGAAGGTCATCTCGGGCGCTATCAGACTTCGCGCACGCAGGACGACTACCGGCAGGCGGGCGAACGCTACCGCAGCTTCGAGGACTGGGAGCGCGACGATCTCATCGCGAATCTCGTCGCCGACATGAAGGCTTGCCCGAAACCCATCGCGTTGCGCATGGTCTGGCATTTCTGGCATTGCGACCCGGACTACGGCACGCGCGTCGCGCAAGGCGCGGGCATCGATCTCGAAGAGGCGAAGAAGCTGCCGCCGCTCGAAGGCAAGCCCGCGCCGAGCGAGCGTCGGGAAACACCGGTCTATACGAGCAACGAGCCGGAAAACGCGACCGCTCGATAAGCGCGGTTTAGCGTCATACAAGCCGTCGGCGCGGCGTTCATCCGTCGCGCCGATGCGCTCCCGTCCTCAATCATCGCTGGCGCCGCCGCGTATCTCGCGCACGCCGCGTCCCAGACGCCGGCGCAATAGCGTGCGCAGCGTCGCGCCGTCCGCATAGCCGACTTGCATCGCGATGGCATCGACGCCGAGCCGGCTCGTGCGCAGCAGATGCACCGCGCGCTCCACGCGAAGGTCCTGAAAATACGCAAGCGGCGATTTGCCCAGCACGGCTTCGATGCGCCGCTGCAAGGTTCGTCCGCTGGTGGCGAGCGTTTTTGCTGCGGCGTCGAGCGAGAAGCCTTCCGCGAGACGGCCGCGCGCCCAGCGCTCGAAGCGTTCGACGAGCGGATCGGCGCGAGCCAGATGCGCGGGGATCATGTAAGGCGCCTGCGAAGGCCGCGGGTCCACGAGCAAATAGCGCGCGACGGTGGACGCGATATCCGGGCTTGCCTGATTGATGAGCCACAGCGCGAGATCGAGATGGCCCATCGCGGCGCCCGCCGTCGCGATGTCGCCGGAAGGCACGAGCATCCGCGTGCTGTCCAGCCGAACCTGCGGATACCGCTGCCGGAAGAGCGGCGCGAGCCACCAGCTCGTGGTCGCCTCGCGCCCGTCGAGCAAGCCGGCCTCCGCCAGCACGAACGTGCCGATGCACGCCGCCGCGACCTTCACGCCGCCTGCATGGCGCTCGTTGACGAGCGCCATCGCGTCGGCCATGTCGCGGCGCGCGAGGGCCGGCAAGAGTTGCTCCGGCATCTTGGTGCCGGGCGCCGGCACGACGAGCCAGTCCGAATCGCGCATCGCGGCGAGCGGTTCGACAGGCACACGCATGCCGAGCGCCGTCCGAACTTCGCGACGCACGCCGATCACCTCAACGTCGAAGTGCGGGCGCGCGCCGCGCGCGTCGATGCCCGCGAGTTCGTTCGCGGTGTTGAACGCATCGAGCACGGTGCAAAGCGCGGTATCGAACACGCCGTCGAGGGCGAGAACCGTCAGTCGCATGGCGTAAATGACCCCCAAAGTTGGCATTCGCGACAATAGTACCCGCGCCACGCGCCGTCTACAGTAACGACGATGCTCGAATCCCACTCAACCGGACGACGCCATGCCCGCCTTTCCCTCTCCGCTCGATCAACCCATCTGGACCGCGCTCGCCACGCAGCAAGCGCACCTCGGCGCGGGCGATGCGCTCGCGCGCCGCTATCTCGCCGATGTCGCGCCGTTCGCCGCCGTCGCATGCGAGACCGAGGCCGCGTGGCAGGCGCTGCATCGGTTGTTGATGCCGGGGGAACAGGTCGTCGTCTTATCCGCCGATGCGCCCGCCGTGACCGATGCGCTGCAGGCGACGCATATCGGCACGATTCATCAGATGGTGGCGACGCGCGAAGCGCCCGCGCGCATCGAAGAAAGCGGTTTCGTCACGCTCGGCGCGGCGGATTCGCCCGACATGCTGGCGCTCGTCGCGCGCACGCAGCCCGGCCCGTTCGGCAAGCGGACGCACGAAATGGGCAGCTACATAGGGCTGCGCGACGCGGGGCGGCTCGTCGCGATGGCGGGCGAGCGCATGAAGATGAGCGGCTACGTGGAAATCAGCGGCGTCTGCGTGGACGACGCGTGGCGCAATCGCGGCATCGCGGGGCGGCTCGTCAGCGTGCTGCGGCGGCAAATCGAAGCGCGCGGCGACACCGCGTTCCTGCACGTCTTCGGCCACAATCACGCCGCCATCGCGGTGTACGAACGTCTCGGCTTCGCGTTGCGCCGGACCTTCGCGCTCACGCGCATCGCGCGCCGCGACGCGTGAGCGCGCGCGGCTACAGGAAGCGCGGCGCGAGAAAGATCGTCAACGCGACGACGAGCCACGCGGCCAGTCCGCCGAGAATGGCGAGCCGATAGTCGACGTAATGCGTGAGCACGTAGCACGCGCCGAGAAAGACGAGGTACGCGGGGATGGTTCGCGCACCGGAAAGGCACGCGGTCCGAAAGCCGTCCGCGTCGCCTTTCGAGCCTACGGCGATGAGCGCGATGATCGCGAACGTGGGCACGAGCGGCAGGATGCCGGGCAGCACGTTGCCTCGCCTGGATGCCATTGTGATGAGCGCGGTTACGAGACCGCCGACCAGAGCCTTCCACAAAACGTCCATCGGATTCCCGCCGCTGCCGCTTCGAAAAACGGCGATTATAGGGAAACGCGGGCAAAGGCGCCGCGCCCGCAAGACGCGACTATGCCTCGCCTCCGCGTGTCCAGTGTCGCGCACGAGGCGTCGCAAGTTAGCGACATGAAAGAACGGTACGCCGAGCCGCCCTACAGCGCCACACCGCCGCCCGCCCTAAAGCTTCCCCGCCGATGCGTCGTAAACACGCTTGAATCCATCGCGCGGCCGGTACCCGAATCCGCGTTCATCGAAAAAATTCCCGCATCAAGACGTCAATGCTCCACCACGCCTCGCCCGCTTCGCCCGATCCGCTGCGCGGCCACCCGACACAGGGAGATGCGCGTTCGGAGCTACGCTTCCCGCAGAATCAGGGCTTCCTCGCGTTCTTTCTTGCGCTTCGCGCGCGAGGCGCGGCGCTCCCGCTCACGAGCATCGCGCAGCATGCGCTGGCGGCGCTCGGCGCTTATGTCGCCGTGTTCTTCGCCCTCGCGGCGATTTCGCGCGAAGCCGCGTTCGGGGTCGCCGCGGCGGCTGCCGCGATGGTTCTCGTGCTCGGGCTGCGCCACGCGCAGCAGGCCGCCGCGCGCGCGAAAGCGACCGGCGCGCTCGCCAAGGCCCTGCTCGATGCGAACCGCGAGTGCCTCAAGCTGCTCGATTCGAACGGCCGCATGGTCCGCATTTCCGAGTACGGCGCGCAGTTGATGCACGCGGCCAACCCGGAGGCGCTCGCGGGCGCCGACTGGCTCGGCTTCTGGTCAGGCGACGACGCACGCGCCGCGCGCACCGCGCTCGAAGGCGCGCTCGCCGGCTCGCGCACCGCGTTCACCGCCGCATGCCCGACGACGGCAGGCATCCCGAAGGTATGGGAGTCGCGCCTCATTCCGATCGACGACGGCAAGGGCGGCGTCTTTGGCGTGCTGTGCGCGTCGCTCGACGTGACCGCGGAGGCGGCGCTCATCGCCGATCTGCGCGCGAAAGATGCGCTCATGTCGGAAATGGAAGCGCACGTCAGCCTGTGCTTCTACTCGTACAGCGCGGATTTCAGCTTCTTTCATCACGTGAGCGCGGGCTGCGCGTCCGTGTTCGGGCTGGACGCCGCGTCGCTCAGAAAGCGCCCGCAGGCGTGGATGGACCTCGTGCTTGCGGATGACCGGCCGCATGTCGAGGCGGCGATGCGCCTCATCGCGGAAAATGCGACGGGCGGACGCATGCAGTACCGCATTCGCAGGCCGGGCGGTGACGTGCGCTGGATTCGCAGCACCGGCTATCCCGTCATCGACGAGGGCGGCAAGGTCGCGCGCATCGTTGGCATCAGCGAGGACATCACCGCGGAACACGAACGGCTCGCGGAACTGGACCGCCTTGCGTTCTCCGATTCGCTGACGGGTCTCGCCAATCGCGGCGCGCTCGTGCGCAGGATCGAGGAACGCTGCGCGCAGAGCGAGGCGTTCGCGCTGATGTTCATCGATCTCGACCGCTTCAAGGTGCTGAACGACACGCTCGGCCACACCGCCGCCGACCGCCTGCTGCGCTCGCTCAGCGAAACGATCAGCGCCACGCTGCCCGCCGATGCGTTCCTCGCGCGTCTCGGCGGCGACGAATTCGCGGTGCTGGTCGAGGGCGCCGAAGACAAGGAACGGCTCGCGCAGATCGCGAGGAACATCCTCGGCGCGCTTCTCGGAACGCGCCAGAGCGCGGGGCTGCGCGCGTTCGTGACCGCGTCGATCGGCATCTCGGTGTATCCGGAAAATGGCGCGGACCCCGAAACGCTTCTCACGAGCGCCGATATCGCGATGTACGCCGCGAAAAAGGCCGGGCGCAACGGCTTTCGCTTCGCGGACAAGGATGCGACGGAACGCATCGTCGATTTCGAGCTCGAACGCGATCTGCCCGCCGCGCTCGCGAACAACCAGTTCATCCTGCACTATCAGGCGATCCACGAGCCGCGCACGCTCGAAGTGCATAGCGTCGAAGCGCTGATCCGCTGGCGGCATCCGACGCGCGGCCTCGTTTCGCCGGGCGTGTTCATTCCGATTCTCGAAGAGAGCGGCTTTATCAGCGAAGTCGGCGCGTGGGTGCTCGACGACGCGCTGCGCCAGCTCGCGCAATGGCGGCGCGCGGGGGCGGTCGCGCTCGGCGTGTCGGTGAACGTGTCGGCGCGGCAGCTGCGCGATTCCGATATCGTCGATGTGGTGCGCGGCGCGTTGCGGCGGCATCAGTTGCCGGCATCGAGCCTGCAGCTCGAACTCACCGAAAGCGCGCTGATGGAGAACGCCGCGCTCGCGCAGCGCACGCTGTCGTCGCTCAAGGCGCTGGGCGTTCGCATTGCCATCGACGACTTCGGCACTGGCTATTCGAGCCTGCGCTATCTCGCGGATTTCGCGCCGGACTCGCTCAAGATCGACCGCTCGTTCGTCGCGCGCCTCGAAAACGACGACGCCACGCGCAACATCGTGTCCGGCATCATTCAGATGTCGCATGCGCTCGGCGTGAGCGTGACCGGCGAAGGCGTCGAGGAGCCCGCGCAGCTCGACCTGCTGCGCCGCGCGCAATGCGACTTCGTGCAGGGCTTCCTGTTGAGCCGGCCCGTTGCGTCCGAGCGCGTGCTCGGGCTGTCCGCGATCGCGGCGGTCGAGCGCGAGCGCGTGTAGCCGACGGACGCAGTCGCGCATTCATGTTCGGGCGGGTGCGCGCCCTTCGCGCTGTCCGCGCCATCCGCGCCATCCGCGTCTTCCGCGTCTTCCGCGTCTTCCGCGCCATCCGCGCCATCCGCGCCTTCCGCGCCTTCCGCGCCTTCCGCGCCTTCCGCGCCTTCCGCGCCTTCCGCGCCTTCCGCGCCTTCCGCGCCGTCCGCGCCGTCCGCGCCGTCCGCGCCCTTCGCGCTGTCCGCGCCGTCCGCGCCATTCGCGCCCGTCCGCGCCGTCCGCCGAACACCCGGCATCCCGCCTCTATTCCCTCGCTTCACAAAAATATTCTCCCCACCGGGCGCGGAACAAATCCGCCGCGCCCGTTGTTTTCGTAGCGAACGCAGCAGCAATCAACGCCTGCCGCGCATCCAACGGAGACAGTCATGCACCGCGCCATCTATGCCATGGATCAGAGCTTCTTCAATCTCGGCTGTTTCTATCGCGTCGATGTGCGCAGCCGCAGCGGGCGGCTCATCGAAACGCACTACGTGGAACTGAGCGACATCACCTGGTGCTGAGTGCGCGCTTCGTGACGCGTGACGAGTGACGCGTGCCGCGTTCATTCATCGAACCGCAGGGAGACCTTCATGACCTATTCGTATGCCCGGCTGCCCGACATCGTCTCTTACGAGAAATGGCTGCGCCGGACCTCGTCGCGGCTTCAGGTGCGCAGCGCCCCGCTGAAGCGCCTCGACGAACAGATTCTCTTCTACGGACGCAACCACACCGTCTATCGGTTCCACGAACTCGTGAAGGCGTTCGAGGACTGGAAGGCGTCCATCGGTCCCGGCGATGCCTGGAAGAACAGTTCGCGCAACGATTCGGATTACTTCACGCTACTCGAGCGGCAGTTGCGCGGCGAAGGCGACACCGATGCCGCGGCGGGCGCGATGGACTTCATGACGCCCGCGCTCATCAACTCGCGGCTCGGCGTGCTGTATCTCTTCGGCAACATGGAGATCGAGGACGACACCTTCCAGGTGCTGCTCGAAGGCGCGTTCGAAGTGACGAACGCGGGCCTCGGCCTCGCGCCGGAATCGAACGTGGCGGCATCGCGCGCGGGCGCCGTGCTGGACAACAGTCTCGTGCAAAAGTCGGCGTCGGTCGCGCTCGAACAGGTTCAGAAGAAGATCAAGAAGCACAAGGGACCGAAGCTCGTCGATGCGAAGGAACTCGACCGCAGCACCGTCACGCTGCCCGCGCTCGGGAGCGCGGCGCGCCGGCTCTACGATTCGATTCGCGCGAAGGTCGAGGAAGCCGCGAAGAAGCTCTGGGACATGATCCGCGAGAAGGTGGCCGACATTCGCAACGATCCGGGCGGCTTCGCGCTCGACACCGTGCCGGGACTCTTGCGCAAGCTCGTCAACGTGCTGTGCGACAAGCTGCTCGCCACCGCCGCGCCGTTCATCGGCGCGGGGCTGGACATTGCGAAGGGCATCGCCAATACGGTGGACAGCAGCATCACGAAGTATCGCGAATGGGTGGCGGGCCGCGACGTGCAAGTGCTCGCGGGACATCCGGGAACCATCATCGAGGCGATCCGGCGCGCGATGAAGCTCTCCATCGGCTCGGGCGTCTACGATCTCGTGAAGGGCGGCGCGAGCCTCGGCCTGCAGATCGGCAGCCAGGGCGCGACCGCAATCGTCGATGCCGTCGTGTCCATCGTCGAGACGCTCGCTAAGACCATCTGGAAGCTCGTCGAGATCCGGCGCATCAAGCGCTTCTGCGAACTCGCGAAAAAGCACTGGCAGGCGCGCCTGGAACGCGACGCGCTGCACACGCGCCCGATCGCCTTCAATAGCTGGTACAAGCGCTATGCCGTGTCGATACCGGCGCTCTCCGTGCTCACGCTGAACTCGGGAATCTGCGGCGACAAGATGCATTTTCTGGCGATGTTCAAGGACGACGCGACGGTCATCAGCGAGTCGCAGTTCGCATCGGGCTGCCGGTACATCGACAGCCTCAAGGTCTGGGGCACCGAGTATCTGAACGATTCGGGCTTCACCTTCAAGTCGAAGGACCCGATGATCCAGGGCTTGCTCAAGTTCGCCGTGAGCCACACCGAAGAGCAGACCTGGGCGCTCGCGTTCCGCAAGGTCGTTCTCGGTTTTCTCAACGCCTAGCGAGACACGACGATGAACGCCCGCGCTTCCCTGCGATGGCTTCGATTCTGCGCACCGATGGCGCTCGCATGCGCGGTCCACGCCGCACAAGCCACCGAAGCCGCCCACGCGACGCTGCTGCCCGAAGGCCCCGTCACGCTGATCCGCGCCACGACGGTCTATGAAGTCGATGCGCCTTTGGCGCTCGAACCGGGCGATCTGCTCGCGACGGGCCCGCACGCGAGCGCGCAGATCGAATGCGACGACGGCTCCATCGCCGCGCTCGCCGCCGATACGCGCGTGGGCATCGATGCGACGGCCGGCGCGTGCGGTTCGCTGTCGCTGCTTTCCGGCTGGATCAAGGTCGCGCGCATGCACGCGGCGCCGGGGGCGTGGCCGATCGATACGGCGGCGTGGCGCGCGGCGGTTTCGGAAGGCTCGGCCGTCGTCCATACGGATATGAACGCGGTGTCGCTCTTTCTGGAGAACGGCAGCGTCGCGCTGACGCTCTCCGGGCGCGGGCGTGAGCCGCAGCTTCTCTCGGGCGAGCGCTACCTGCAACGCTCGCCCGCCGATGCCGCCAGGCCGCTCGATACGGCGCCACGCCCCGCGCCGGATTTCATCGCCGCGATGCCGCTGCCGTTTCGCGATCCGCTCGGCTCCATCGCGCGGCGCGTCGTGTCGAAGGAAAAGGCGCCGGCAGCGGGCCGCACTGCGTCGTATGCGGATGTCGGCGACTGGCTGATCTCTCCGCTTGCCCTGCGCGGCACGTTCGTCGCGCGGTTTCGCCCGCTCGCTCAGGCGCAGCCTTTCCGCGCGCAAGTGCGGGCGCATCTGCGCGAGCTTCCGGAATGGCGGCGCGTGCTCTGCCCGCCTGCTCCGCCGCAGCGCCGTCCCAAGATCACACCCGCTGCACCGATCGAATCGAACGCCTCCGAGGACCAATCATGAGACTGTCGCTTGCCGTCAAGTTCAACCTCGTCTTTCTGGCCGTGTTCGTGATCGGCTTCGTGTCGGCGGGACTGGCCGCGCGGGAGTTGCTGCGCCGCGCCGCCATCGACGAAACCGTGCAGAACGCGCGCGTGCTCATGGAAGCGGCGAGCGCGTCGCAGAACTACACCGCGACGCAGATCACGCCGCTCTTGCAGACGCAGCTCAAATATGGCTTCGTGCCGCAATCCGTGCCCGCGTTTTCCGCGGTCGAGACGCTGATGGCGCTCGAAAAGCATCTGTCCGGCTACGCGTATCGCTCGACGATGCTCAATCCCACGAACCCGCGCGACCGGCCATCCGACTGGGAAACCGACGTCATCCGTCATCTGCACGACAAGCCCGAGCTGAAGGAAGTCGTCGGCCTGCGCGATACGCCGACGGGCAAGACGCTCTATATCGCGCGCCCGAACCGCATAACCGATGCGGCGTGCATGGAATGCCACAGCGTGCCGTCGCGCGCGCCGCGCACGCTCATCGACAAGTACGGCCCCGACAACGGCTTCAACTGGGCGATGCACGAAGTGATCGGCGCGGACTTCGTCTCGGTGCCGATGGCGCTGCCGGTCGCGCGCAGCGACGCGTTGCTGCGCACGTTCCTCGTTTCGCTGCTCGGCGTGTTCGTGCTGCTGCTCGTCGCGCTCAACGTGATGGTGCATCTGCTCGTCACGCGCCGCATCCGCGCCCTCTCGCGCGCCGCCGATCAGGCGAGCCTCGGCCAGCTCGACGACGCCACCTTCAGCGAACGCGGCCGCGACGAGATCGCTTCGCTCGCGGCGTCGTTCGCGCGCATGAAGACGAGTCTCGTCGAAGCGTTCCGAATGATCGAAGCTTAACGCCCGCCATGACGCCATGACCGAACCGTCCTTGACCACGCTCGGCAAGTACCGCATCGGCGAGACGCTCGGCGCGGGCGCGATGGGCATCGTCTATCGCGCGTTCGATCCGCATATCGCGCGGCACGTCGCCATCAAGACGGTGCGGCGCGAACTGCTGGAAAACGGCGAACGCGCGAGTCTCATCGCGCGTTTTCGGAACGAGGCGCAGGCTGCGGGACGGCTCGCGCATCCGAATATCGTCGGCGTGTACGACTACGGCGAAACCGACGACACCGCGTATATCGTGATGGAACTCGTGAGCGGGCGCAGCCTCAAAAGCGTGCTCGAAGGCGGCCGCATTCCGGACCTCGCCGCCGCGCTCGAGTGGTTCGCGCAGTTGCTCGCGGCGCTCGGCTTCGCGCACGAACGCGGCGTGATTCATCGCGACGTGAAGCCGGCCAACTTGCTGATCGACGCCGATGGCCGGCTCAAGGTGACGGACTTCGGCATTGCGCATGTGGAATCGTCGGCGCTCACGATGGTCGGCGCAATGATCGGCACGCCCGGTTATATGTCGCCGGAGCAGTTTTCAGGCGACGCCGTCGATGCGCGCTCCGATCTCTTCTCGGCGGCGGTCGTCCTCTATCAGATGTTGGCGGGACAGCGCGCGTTCGCGGGCGCGTCGCAGGCCGCGGTGATGCAGCAGGTCATGCACGAGACGCCGCGCGCGCCGTCGGCGTGCAATCCCGCGTTGCCGCCCGCGTTCGATGCGGTGCTGATGCGCGCGCTCGGCAAGGCGCGCGCGTCGCGCTTTCCGAACGCAGCCGCATTCGGCGATGCGATTCGCGAAGCGGCAGGCGCGGCAGGCACGGCATCGGGCCGCGACGACGACCGCACCGTGCTTGAAGCGCGTGCTTCGAATCTCGCGCCTTCGTCGCATGGCTCGCTGCCTTCGCTGAGCGCGTGGCCGGACAACACGCTCGGGCAAATCGAAGCGTGTCTTGCCGCGCAGATCGGCCCGGTCGCCCGCCTGCTCGTCGCGCGGTGCGCGCAGCGCGCGACGGATATCGGCGCGCTAATCGCGTTGATCGCGCCGAGCATTCCGTCGGAGAAAGGCCGGGCGCAGTTCATCGCGGCGTTTCGAAACGACGCCTCTCTCACCGGTCCGCTCGCGAGCCACTCCCCGCCGGACGCTCGCACTTCGCTCGCAGCGGACGAAGTGCACGCGGCGGCGCGCAAGCTCGCCGTCTATCTCGGGCCGATCGCGGGCATCATCGCGAAGCGGGAAGCCCCACGCGCCGCGAGCATCGGCGCGCTGCACGAAAGACTCGCGGCGGCGATCTCCGATACACGGGACCGCGAGCGCTTCGCGCGCGACGTCGGCCTGCGCTGATGACCCCTCACTCGCACCGCGCCGACGATGGAGACCGCCGCATGAACCGCCATCCTTCGCACGCGTGCGCGCCCGTTCGTCTCGATAGCTGCGTCGCATCCGGCGCGACCGATGCGGGGCGCGTGCGGCGGGAGAATCAGGATCGCTTCGTGTTCGATCCGCGCGCGAAGGTCATCGCGGTGGCAGACGGCATGGGCGGCCACGCGTTCGGCGCACGCGCTGCGGCACTCGCGCTGGAACGCATCGCGGCATCGCTGACGCGCGCGGTGGATGCGCTGCGGCCATCGTCCCTCGATGCCACGCTCGCCGACGACCCCGACGCGACCGTGTTCGACGCATCGCTCAATGCGGCCCGCGTGCTCACGAACGCGCTCGACGACGCCAACGCGACGCTTTACGCGCTCAATCGTGGCGAACGCATCGACGCGCACCGGTCGATGGGAACGACCGTCACCGGCATCTGGCTGCCGCCCGGCTTGGGCGTGCTCTTTGCGTTTCATGTCGGCGACAGCCGCCTGTACCGTCTGCGCGACGGCGCACTCACGCAACTCACGCGCGATCAAACGCTCTTCCAGCATGCGCTGGAGACGGGCGACGTCGAACACTTGCCGCCGCGCAACGTCCTGTTGCAGGCGCTCGGTCCGGAGCCGTCGATTGCGCCGGAGGTCGCGGCGCATGCGTGGCGGCCCGGCGACCGTTACCTTCTGTGCAGCGACGGGCTTCACGGCGAAGTGCCGCATCACGAGATCGAGCGCACGCTCGCGCAGATGTCGTCGCGTGATCTGGATGCGGCTTGCGGGCGGCTTATCGAGCTTGCATGCGAAGCGGGCGGCAAGGACAACGTGACGGCGGTGATCGTGTGCTTCGAGGGGCGGTGAAGAGGGCCGTTGCCCTGCTTCTATTGAAGATGCCGGATGCGGCTTGACGGCGTCTATGACAACGTAACGGCGGTATTCGCCTGCGTCGAGCCGCGTTGAGAAAGACGGTCGCCACGCTCCTATCGAACATGCCGACGCGCGATGCGGATGTGGATTACCGGCGTCTGATCGAGCTTGCTTGCGAGGTGAGCGACAAGAACAACGCGACGGCGGTGACCGCATGCTTCGAGGCGCGTTCAGAAGGACCGTTGCCCTGCTTCTGTCGAATAGGCCGCCACGCGAGGCCGATTTGGCTTACCGGCATCTAATCGATCCTGTTTGCGAAAGCGGGCGGTAAGGACAACGTGACGGCGGTGATCGTGTGCTTCGCGGGGCGCTGAGAACGACCGTCGCGACGCGACGCGACGCGGATGCAGCATGCCGGCGTCTGATCGAGCAAGCATGCGAAGCGGGCGGCAAACGCAACGGCACGGCGCTGACCGCGTGCTTCGAGGGACGCTACGGCACTTACACGACGCGTCCATCGAACAACGCCGCGACGAAGGCGGCATCCGGCAGGCCGGCTGTCACGCGCACCGATTCTTCCGTCCACCATGCGGACATGCCGCGCACGCACGCCGCACAAGTCATGCTCGGCGGCGCATCGGCGGTGGCGGCGGGCGTGTCGGGCGCGTCGGCAAGGGCAATCAACGCGGCATCGAAATCGGCGAGACGCGCGCCCGGCATCAACGTCGAAAGCGCGAGCTCACGGCAACGCGCGAACCAGCCGGCGCAGGAATCGACGCAGAATTCGGCGCGGAAATCGGCGCCAGATTCGACGCAAGGTCCGACGCGGAAATCGACGCGCGAACCACCGCAAGAACCCACACAAACCCCACCCCCAACCGGCGCCACAATCGTCAGCGGAAAATAACGCCCCGCCGCATCGACGCTCGGCATCAGCACGCCCGCCCACGCCCCGCTCCCGATCACATCGCCGGCGAGCGCAAAGCACCAAACCGGCGCCGTCAGATAAGCATCGAGCCACGCGGACCCCAGCGCGTCGCGGCTCGCGACGAGTCCCGCCTGCAGCATCGCGTCCCACGGCACGACGAAGGACGCCGGAAGACGCCGCGTCACGAAATCGCCGTTGCTGCGCAGCTTGCCGAAGCATCCGGCCGCGCCAGGCGCGCGCATCACGGCAGGTCCGGGCAGCGGAACTGTTCGAGCGGCGCGCGCCGGAACGGATTCACGACGCTATTCGCGTCCACTTCCAGCACCGCCTTGCGCCCCGCCGATTGCAGCGTCAGCGTGTAGCGGTCCGGCTCGCGCGTGGCGTCGAGCTTGCCCGCGTCGAGCAGATGCAGGAGCGCCCACGGGCCGCTCGCCTCGAACGATGCTCCCCCCGCCGGCGCGTCGAACTGCGCGCTCGCGCGGCCCGTGTTCTTGCCGCCCGGCCATTGCAGCGGCATCGACTGGGCGCCATCCTGCGCCACGGCGAACTGCTGCCCGTCGATTTCGAAATTCACGCGCGCGACGGCGGGATCGAGCGCGAGCGCCTTCACGCGAAAGCGAATGGCCATGGCGCGGCTGCCGTCGCCGAAGAACGCGTCGCGAATCTGCGCGGCGCGCTGGAACTGTGCGAGCGCATCGCGCGGCACGCCCGCCGGCGACGCGCCCGCGCGCCATTGCCACACGGGCTTCGTCGTATCGACGAGCGCGGCGAGGTTCTTCTGAAAGAAATCGTCAATGAGGCCGCCCGGCGCAAAAAGCCGCGCGAAGTCGTCGGCTGCGGCATCGCGCGCCGATGCGCGCACGAGCGGATAGCGGCCATCGAGCGCCTTGTGGCACAGCGGCCCGACGCTCGCGTTCCACTGCGCGGCAAGACGCGCGCGCTCCCCGCCTTCGACGAGCGACGCGCCCGCCGCCGCCACCGACGCCGCCACCGGCGTGAGCGGCGCGGCGCCGGTCTGACCCGCGAGCCGCAGCCTCGTCAACGCATCGCCCGCGGGCGCGGGCTGCCCGAGGCGGCGCGCGGCGTCGGCGGCGTCGAGATAAACGGCGGCGTCCTTCAACGGCGCGAACGCGCGTTCCAGCGGCGCGGCATCGCCGGGCTTGCCCGCAAGCTGATGCAGCGCGTCGAAGTGATCGTCGACGGCACTCGCGCCCGTCTGCGATCCCGCGCCGCCGAGCGTCGTCTCGCGCGCCGCCGCCACGATCAGCTTCCTGAGCGGCGAATCCGGCGCGGAAAGCGCGTTGGCGATGCGCGCGGCATCGACGAGACTCGCGGCCGGCACCGATGTCACGTCGTCGAGCAGCGCGTCCCACGCGCGCGCATACGCGTCGACATAGCGCTGATCCAGCGCCGCCCGCAAGCTCGCGATGCCGTCGGCGTTCTGCGGCGAATCGTTGCGGCCGAGCACCCACGCGTCGCTCGCGGCATCGGCGAGTGCGTGATCGCGCAGCCGTTGATAGACCGCATAGCCCGCGCGCGTGTACGCGCCCGCGACGCCGCCCGTCAGCGACGCGCCGCTCGCGCGTTGCAGCAGGAGCGGCGCCTTCGGCCCCGCGGCGGCGCTCACGCTGAACGCGGCGACATTCGCCTGCGCGAGTTCCCGATCCAGCCGGTCGCCGATGCGCTGCGACAGCGGCAACTCCGTCAGCCGCGCGCGCGCCGACTCGACGAGCGCGCCGTCGAGCGGCAGCGACGCATCGAAACGCGTCTTGTCGAAGAGCGCGGCGAGATGGGCGTCGAGCGCGCGCTTCTGCTGCGCATCGAGCGCGCCGGACAGCGCCGCGAGCATGTGCGCGCGCACCGCGTTCGCGTCGTAGCGATGCGGGTCGCCGAGCATCAGATACGTGCGAAGCGCGTCGTAGCGATACTGCGCTTGCGCGGGCGCATCGCTGCCGCCGTCGCGCAATTCGAGCGTCAGCTTGCCGACGACGAGCGGCAGCAAGGTCTGATCGAGCAGCCGGCGATACGTCACGCGCGCTTCCTGGCCGAGCTTGTCGCCCTGATAGAGCCAGAGCCGCGTGAGCCACGGCACCGGCTTGCCCGCATCGGCATAGCCGCCCGGCAGCGCGCGGGCCGCGTCCAGCAGCGGCAGCGCGGCGAGCGCGTCGCTGCTCGCGTTCGCTTCGCGGGCCAGTTGGCGGACGTGCTCCGTCTGCCGCGCGAAATCGGCGACGAACGCGCGGTTGCGCTGATAGCTCACGCCCATGCCGACAAGCCCAAGCGCGAGCGTGACGCCGACGAGCGCCAGCGCGCCGCGCCGCAGCCACGCGCGGCGCCGTTCGAGCCGCGCGTTGGCGCCCGAAAGCCCCGCTTCCGCGAACACGACGTCCTTCAGAAGCCGCTCGATGAAGTACGCGCGGCCGGAGGCGTCGCGCCGATAGGCGTCGTCGCGCTTCGATCCGAGCGACTGCGCGAGCGCGCTGATCGCCCGGTCGATGGGCCTGCCGTGCTGCGTCCCGCTCGTGAAATACACGCCGCGCAGAAGCGGCGACGCCTCGAAGCGCGTGCCGTGGAACGTGTCGCCGAGAAAGCGCGCGAGCGCCGGCGCGAGTCCCGCGAACTGCTGCGGAAAACCGTGGATGCGCGCGCGCCGAGTGACGTCCGTCTCGCGCTGCAGACGATCGATCACGCGCGCCCGGAGCCGTGCGCCGAGCGCGTCGAATTCGGCCGGAAACGTCGCGATCGCGCGGTCGGCGCCGGGGGATTCGTCGAGCGCGAAGGTCACGCCCCAGACTTGCGCCCGCTCTGCTTCGCCGAGATCGTCGAAGAATTCGGTGAAGCCCGCGACGAGATCGCATTTGGTCACGACGACATACACCGGAAAGCGCATGCCGAGCCGCTCGCTCAGCTCCTTGAGGCGGCTTCGGATCGCGCGGATATGCGCGTCGCGTTGTGCGTCGTCCTGAGCGATGAGATCCGCCGCCGACAGCGTGACGATCACGCCGTTGAGCGGCTGGCGCGGGCGGTACTTGCGCAGCAGTTGCAGAAAGCCGGTCCACGCGGATTGATCGGCGTGCGCGTCGCTGTCCTGCGTGGTGAAGCGGCCGGCGGTATCGACGAGCACGGCGTCGTCGGTGAACCACCAGTCGCAATGGCGCGTGCCGCCGATGCCGCCGATGCCGCCGATTGCGCCGATAGCGCCACTTGCATCTCGTCGAAGTCCCTCGCGCAGCGGAAAGCGCAGACCCGAGTGCGAAAGCGCCGTCGTCTTGCCGGTGCCGGGCGCGCCGATGAACATGTACCACGGCAGTTGATAGAGCCACTGGCGGCCGTTCGCGCCTTTCATGCGCGCGCGCCGCAACGTCGCGAGCGCCTGCTCGAAGCGTTCGCGCAGCAGGGCCAGTTCCTCGTTCGCCGCTGTTTGCGCGGGATCGGCGCCTTGTTCACCGATACCGCCGACGCCGCGCACGAAGCGCACGTTCACGAGCCGCGCAGCCGCGAGCCGCGCGCCCCAAACGAGCAGCAGCGCGCCCACGATGAGCGCTATCGCCACGAAGCGGCTCGCCCGCGTTTCGAGCGGCGCGCGTCCCGCATACGCGACGAGCGGCCCCTCGAACCACACGACGACGGCGAGCGCCGCCACGCCCGCGAGCGTGATCCAGTGCGGCGTTTTGATCGAGCCTGCGAACTTTTTCATCGGTGTCTCCCTTTCCGTTTCCGTTTCCGTTTCCGTTACTGTCGATGCGAAGCGGCCACGCGCGTCACGAGGACGCGCCCGGCGCGAGCAGCGTGATCTCGACGCGGCGATTCTTCGCGCGGCCCGCGGGCGTGTCGTTGGGGGCGAGCGGCTCGGCGTCGCCGCGGCCTTCGGCGGTGAAGCGCGCGGGCGTGCCGGTGCTGGCCGCGAGCATCGCGCGCACGCTGTCGGCGCGTGCCTGCGACAGGTGCCAGTTCGACGGATAACGCGCCGACAGAAGCCGCTGGTCGTCGGTATGCCCCGTCACGACGACATTGCCGGAGACGCTCTTCAGCGCCTGCCCGATGCGCGCGATGAGCGCTTCATATGCCGGATCGAGCGTCGCGCTGCCCGAGGCGAACAAGTTGTCGCCGTTGATCGTGACGATGGAGCGGTCCGCGCCCTCGCGCACGCTCACGAGCCCTTGCCGGATTTCGGGCGCGAGGAAGGTCGCGAGCGTCGCGGCGGCGGCCGGCATCGCGTTTTGCCGTGCGTGCGCGCTAAGGACCGTTTGCGTGGAAGCCGCAGCCGACGCGCGCGGCGCGGCGACGCGGATGCGGTTCATCGCGTCGAAAAGCGGGTCGGACGTGCGGTTGAGGCTCAGAGCCAGCGCGACGTGCGTGGCGACCAGCACGACGCCGCCGAGCGCCACGAACACCCACGGCGGCACGCGCTGCGCAAGCGGCGGCCGGGCGCGCTCGACGGGCCGCCAGCGCGGCGACAGCTCCTGCTCGAAGGTCCCGCGCTCGCGCCGGATGATGCGCGCGAGCCGCTCGCGGACCGATTCGAGCTGGCTGCGCCCGCCGTCGATCAGCCGGTAGCGGCCTTCGAAGCCGAGCGAGAGGATCACGTAGAGCAGTTCGAGCACGTCGATGTTGCGCGACGGTTCCTGCGCAAGCGTCTGCAGGATCAGAAAGAAGCGCTCGCCGCCCGATGCTTCGTTGTGAAACGTGACGAGCAGGCTGCGGCTTCCCCATACGCCGCTGCCCCACGGCGTGCCGGAAATCGCTTCGTCGATGCAGGTGCACAGGCAATAGCGCGCCGCCGCGAGCCGTTCGATGTCGGTGCCGCTCGCGCGCGCATCGCGCTCGAAGGAGCGGACCATTTGCACGAGTTCGGCGCGCAGGGCTTCGATGTCGGGCATCGCCGCGCGCGTGCGCAGCGGCAGCGCGAGTTCCAGCAGCGCTTGCGCCGCGCGCACCAGCGGATTCAGGCCGCTTGCGACGGCGAGCGTGCGCGTTGACGCCGACGGCATCCTGTCATCGACAGGCGGCGCGATGCGTCTTCCGCCTGGCTGCGGGATCAGGATGGTTTCGTCCGGATCGAAGCCGGCATGAGGAAAGATGGGTGCGTTCACGGTCGGGTCCTTCGCGGAATCAGTGAGGTCGTCGGGCGGCGCGTTCATGGGCGGATCGCCCAGAATTCGAGTTCGAGGCCCGGGAAATCGCCCGCTACGTGAAGCGCGACGCCAGCGGAACCGGCGAACTGCTTCCAGAGATCGCTGTTGCGGTCGAGTTCGAAATACGTGAAGCCCGCATGGAACGGCAATTGACGCGGCGCGAGCGGCAGCGCGCGCAGGCCGATGCCCGGCAATTGCAGATTGACGAGATCGCGGATGCGCTCGATCGGCCCGAGCTTCGCCTGCTGCGCAAAGCCGTTGAGAAGCGCGGCGGGCGCGAGATCGGCCTTGACCGCAAGCACGAAGTTCGCGCTGCGAAACAATTCGCGGTCCGGCACGATTGCGACGCGCAGGCCGTACTTGCGCTCCTCCAGCGCGATCGGCACCGCGTGCGGGTCCATGACGGCGGAGAGCGCGGCGCGCAGCGCATCGGCGAGCGGCGCGTAGACGGCATCGAGCCGCTCGTGCCGATACACCGGGAACGGCGCGGGGCGCCTCGCGGGCGAGCTGAACGTCGCGAGTTCGCCCGCCAGTTGCAGCGCGTGCTGATGCAGATCATGAGGATGCAGGCCGCTCGCCGATGCGAGCGCCGCAAACAGCGGCTCCGCGCGATTGAGCACTTGCAGCAGCAGAAAGTCCGCGATTTCCGCCGCGCCCGTCGCGGCCGGCTGCGCGAGGCGCGCGGCGAGCGCATCGGCGCGCTGGTGCAGCAGGCCGACGAGTTCGTCGACGAAACCGCTCAGGCGGCGCGACACGCGATAGTCGAGGCAAGGCGGCACGTAGGCCGCATCCAGCACGATGCTGTTGTCCGCGCGGCGCTCGACGATGCGCGCCACGCCAAGCGCCGTATGCGCCTGCGCCACGTCCGCTTCGAAGGCGAGCCGCATCTGCAGCTTGCCGATCTGGACGAGCGCGGCGCCGGTTGCGCCTTCGTTGCTGTCGAGCACTTCCGTTTCCGCGATGCGATGCCGCGCGAAGCTCTCGCGCGCTTCGCCGCCGTAAGCCGATTCCGCGACGCCCCGGCGCGCGAGCGGCAGCGCGAGGACCACGATCAGGTCGCGCGCGTCTTCCGGCACGGCGAGCGGCAGCGGCAAGTCGTCGTCGGCGGGCAGGCGAAACGGGCTGCCATCGGGCATCACGCCCGCGCACGACGTGAGCACGATGCGGCCGAGCTTCAGTTGATCCGCATCGATCGCGAGTTCGGAGAAGCCGTATGCGTAGGGGCGCAGCGCCGCGCAGCGCGCATCGATCTGGGCGCGCAGATAACGGTCGTGCTGTTGCAGATGTTGCGGCTGCAGCAGCATGCCTTCGGACCAGATCACCTTGTTGTTGGCGGACATCGTCGACCTCTATGCGTGTTGGGAACGGTGCGCAGCGGCGTTTGTGCGTTCCGTGGCTTCGGTGGCTTCGGTGGCTTCGGTGGCATGCCGCTCGTAGGCATCGTTGAAGGCGCCGCCGCACAGCGCTTCAAGGTCGTCGGCGCTCGCGCGGGCGAGTTGCGCGTGCAGCGCGACGAGGCGGTCCCACTGTCTCGCCTTGCGGCGGACGGAAAGCCAGTCGAGCCAGCCGTGCTGTTTTGGCGTGTGCGCTTGCGCTTCGGTTCGCGTTCCGGGTTGCGTTCCGGGTTGCGTTCCGGTTTGCGCGATGACGTCTGGATCGAAGCGGCCAAGCAGATGCAGCAAGGCCGCGCGCATGCCCGCGAGGACGGCGAGTTCGTGGCGGCGGATATCGTCGAATGCGCCTTCGAGCGCGGCGTCGCCCGCGAGATAGCCCGCGCTCGCGCCGCGCAGCATTTGCGCGAGGGCGCTGTCGCCGTCGGGAAAGAACTTGAGCGGGTTGTTGCCGCGCTGCACGAGAAGCGTGGTATCGACGCTCATGCCGCGCTTCATGACCGAGCGCGACATCAGCACCTCGACCGTGCCGCGCACCGCCGTGCGCAGCAGCGTTCCGGCGAGCCGCGCGAAGTCGGCGCCGCTGCGTCCGCGAAGGATGGCGGCATCGGCGCCGAGGCCGTCGAGCAACGCGGCGAGCGTGGGGTTTTCGTTTGCTGCGTTTGCTGCGTTTGAGGTGTTTGAGGTGTTTGCTGCGCTTGCTGCATTCAATTCGCTTGCTGCGCTTGCTACGTTTGATGCACTTGCTGGGTGTGCGGCGTTTGCTGCGCTTGCTGCGTTTGCTGCGTTCGCTGCGTTCGCTGCGTTTGAGGCGTTTGAGGCGTTCGATGCGTTCGATGCGTTCGATGCGTTCGATGCGTTCGATGCGTTCGATGCGTTCGATGCGCTTGGTGCATTTAATGCGTTTGCTGCGTTTGATGCGCTTGCTGGGTGTGCGGCATTTGCGGCGTTTGCGACATTTGCGACATTTGCGACATTTTCGACATTTGCGACATTTGCGGCACTTGTGGCATTTGCCGCATTCGCCGCATTTGCCGCATCCGCCGCGTTCGTTGCAGTTGCCGCATGTGCAGCATTCACCGCACCGCGACTCGCGACGTCGAAAGGCGCGTTCGCTGCCGCGAAAGCCGCCGCATCCGCAAGCGCATTCATCGGCACGCGCGGCTCGCGCGTCGGCGACATCGCGAACGCTTGCGCGGCATCGGCGATGTCGTCGAGCGGATCGTAGTCGTGCGGAATGCCGCCCTGCGGCGCGCACGCGGCGGCCATGCGCGCGGCATCGGGCGCATAGGCGAATTGCTCCGGCGAGACGTGGTCGCTCGCGGAGCCGGCGAACGCGGCGCGGCCATCGATGCACGGCGGCGTGCGGCCATCGGCAAGCGGTGCGCCGAGCGGATCGAAATGCGCGCCCGGCATCGGCGCTGCGAACAACACGGCGGCGCGCGCGAGCGGGTCCCGCTGCAAGGCGGCGTGATCGCTGTAATCGGCGATGTCGGCGATATCGGCGTCGATGAGCGGATCGTTGGCAAAGGCTCGCGCATGGTTGCCGTCGCTATCGCGCGCCGAGTCCGGCAAGGCTTGAGCGAGCGCATGCCCGGCTGCAACGCCGCCGTGCGCGAGCGGATGATTCCCGAAGACCTGCGCCGGAGAACCACCGTCGCGATATGGCGACTCATACGGCGACTCATGCGGCGACTCTTTACCGAGCGCATTAAGCCCCCCACTGCCCGCATGCGCCAAAGACCCATCCGCCAAATCCCCGTCAACCACATGCGCCCTCGCGCCGCCAACCGCAAAAACCGGGTCATTCGCCAAACCCCGCGCCTGCGCACCACCGCGTCCAGCGAGCGAATCCGCAGCCAGCCCATCCTTCGCCGCCGCCCGGCCGTCCACCCGCGTGAAGCCGCCCGCCGCCGCATCGCTCGAAACGAACGCATCGCCTGAACGCGCACCGAACGGCAGCGCATCCTGCAACGTCGATACCTCGATCTGGTACGCGCCCACTTCAATGCGATCGCCGTTCGCCAGGCGCGCGACGTGACCGCTCGCGAGCAGCCGGCCGTTGAGCCGGCACGGGTTGCTACCGAGATCCGCGAGCCGCCAGCCATCGCCCGTCCAGTCGATGCGCGCCTGCACGCGCGATACCGTCTTTGCCGCGTCGGGAAGCACCATCGTGTTGCCGGGGCCGCGTCCGATGGTCCCGCCCGCCGCGTCGAACCGGCAGACGAGCGGCGTATCCGGCGGCTCGCCCTGGTACGTCCTGACTGCGAGCGTGATGTGCATGGCGTCTCCTGCCTGTGCGTGGTGAAACGGCTGCGCTCATCGGGAACCGTCGTCGGCTTCGCGCGGTTCGGCGGGCGCATCCGGCGATGCGCTCGCCGCGCCCGCCGCCGCGCCCGCGCCGCCGCAGTTGATCTGCACCGTCGCGCCGTCGATCGTCACCGGCCCGGCGGCGTTGATCGCAATGCCCGATGGTCCGAGCACGATCGTGTTGCCGCCTGCCTTGAGCGTGAGCGTGGCGCCCGCTTCGATCGTCACGTTCGCACCGCCCTTGATGTCGACGTTAACACCCGCCCCCAGCGCAAAATTCCGTGCCGTTTTCATTTGTGTGTCGCCGCCGACATCGAGCGAGCATTTCCCGCCGATCCGCCCGCTATGGCTGCCCTTCACCGCATCGCTGCGATTTCCGCCGCAGCGCGCAAAGTCGTGGCCCTCGACGATGACGTGCCGCTCATTGCCGATCCGCGCGAGCGCGTCGTTGCCGACCCACGTCTCCATGTCGCGCTCGGCGTGAAAGAACATCTGCTCGGCGCCCTTCGTATCGTCGAAGCGCATTTCGTTGAAGCCGTTGCCGCCCTTGGTCGAATGGCTCTTGATAGTCGTGCGCGCCATCTTCTCGGGCAACGCGCAGGGCGTCGTCTGCGCGGCGTTGTAGACGCTGCCGATGACGAGCGGCTGGTCCGGATCGCCCTCGATGAAATGCACGAGCACTTCCTGCCCGATGCGCGGCAGAAAGAACGCGCCGTAGCCCTTGCCGGCCCACGGCTGCGCGACGCGCACCCAGCAGCGTTGCAGCGATTCGCGCGACGCCTCGGGACCGAGCTGTTCCCAATGAAACTGGACCTTGATGCGGCCGTATTTGTCCGTATGGATTTCCTCGCCTTCCGGCCCGACGACGCGCGCCGTCTGCGGCCCGGCAATCGTCGCGCGCGGCGTGATGCGCTCCGGACGAAAGCCCGCATCGCGCGGCAGCGCGCGAAACGCGCAATCGAAGACATGCGAAAGACGCGGATTGTCGAGCGTGGATAGATAGTCATCCGAATTAATCGCGTACTCCGCCGCGACGATCAAATACTCGCCGTTCTGCTGCGTGAGCGGATGCTCCGCCAGCCGGACGATGCCGCCCGGCCAGATGCCGCGCACCGTCGCGCGAGCGCTCACGCACGCATTGGCCGCCTGATGCGCTTCGGCGCGCACGCGCGCGTGCCGCTCGGCATCCTCCGCGCGCGTGTAGCCGATGCCATGCTCCTGCATCGTGTAGAGCGCGGCATCGAACGGTTCCGTGCGACGTGCGCGCGCAACGAGCCCTTGCTGCTCGCTTTGCGACGGCTTCTCGAAGTCGTAGTCGTTCACTTCGACGATGCCCGCCTGCACTTGCGCGCCCGCGTGCCACGCATAGATGCATTCCTGCTCGCGCGGCGCCTCCTTCGCCGGGCGAAAGAGAAGCGCTTCATAGTGCGCAATCGCTTCGTGAACGTGCGGCGAATCCGTGAGAACGAGCGTGTGCTTGCCGCCGCGATGCCGCACGTAGTAGTAGATGCCCTCGCGCTCCGCGAGCCGGCTCACGAAATCGAAGTCCGTCTCGCGATACTGCGCGCAATGCTCGATAGCCGGATACGACGCCGAGCACTTGTTCTCGAAGTCGATGTGATAGTCCGACAGCACTTGCGCGATGATCTCGGGCGTCGTCATCCGATGAAAGAAGCGGCAATGCGACGCGCGCGTGAGAAGCCACAGGCGCGGGCGCACCGTCGCGCGGAAAAGCGCCGGATGGTCGGGCTGCGTGCTCGCGGGCCGCGCCAGTTCGAACGCGGTGACGATGCCGTTGAACTCGCGCTCGCCGCCGCCGGGAAGCTCGATGCAAACCGACATGTCCTGGCCGAGCACTTTCGCGATATCGATGGCGGAATCGTCCGCGAGCAGTTCGAGGTCCCATTGCGCGAGGCGGCCGAGCGCTTCATGCCCGCGCAGGCGGTAGAACACGAGCGCGTCTGCGCCGAGCGCGCAGTTCACGCGGGCAATGCGGTGAGTGTCTTTGAGCATCATCGCGGGTCTCGTCGAGAAGGCGTCAGGGAAGCTGCGTCTTGCGCGTGGCCGGATCGACGACCGTCACCGCGCCGCCCCAGTTGCACAGGCACTTCGACACGTTGTCGAGCGAAGGCGCATTGCCGAGCTGCACGGTGATCGCGCCCGGCGTCCACGGCTGCATGGTCGCGGGCACGCACGGCGCGGGCGTCGGCGTGCCGAGCGCGGCGGCGGTCGCCGCCTGCACCGCCGGATTCGCGGGCGCGCTGCACATGCCGAACGGCATGATGTTCACGAGTGGAACGTGATCCATGATGTTCGCGGCGGGCGGGCCTTCGCACAGCACGCGGTTCTCGGGCAGCACGACGAGCGTCGACGGCGTCATGCCGAACGAACACTGAAGCGTCGCGCCCATGCTCACTTGTTGCGGCATCGCAGGCTCCTTCCGGTTTGGCGTTCAGTCGAACGCGTAAGTCAGCTCGCCGTCGCGCGCGCCGATTTCGACTTTCGCGACGCTGCGCCCATCGACGAGACGGTTCAGGAATTCGGTGCTCACGCGCGGCAGCACGGTGTTCGTCAGAATCGCGTCGATCATGCGGCCGCCGCTCTGAAGCTCCGTGCAGCGCCGCGCGATTTCCTGCGCGAGCGCGTCGTCGTACACGAAGCCCACGCGATAGCGCGCCTCGATGCGCCGCCCGATGCGCGCGAGTTGCAGGCGAATGATCGCGTCGAGCATCGCGGCATCGAGCGGATAGTAGGGAATGACCGTTACGCGGCCGAGCAGCGCGGGCGGAAACGCGTCGAGAAGCGGCGTGCGCAGCGCTTGCGCGATCTCTTCCGGCGACGGCGCGCGCCGCACGCCGCCGCAAAGCCGCGTGATGAGTTCCGTGCCGACGTTCGTGGTCAGCAGAATGAGCGTGTTGCTGAAATCGATCTCGCGACCCTCGCCGTCTTCCATGCGGCCCTTGTCGAAGACCTGAAAGAAGAGCTTGTGCACGTCCGGATGCGCCTTCTCGAATTCGTCGAGCAGCACGACGCTATACGGACGCCGGCGCACGGCCTCGGTCAGCACGCCGCCTTCGCCGTATCCGACATAGCCCGGCGGCGAGCCTTTCAGCAGCGACACCGTATGCGCTTCCTGATACTCGCTCATGTTCACGGTGATGACGTTTTGCTCGCCGCCATAAAGCGCCTCGGCGAGCGCGAGCGCGGTCTCTGTCTTGCCGACGCCCGAGGTTCCCGCGAGCATGAACACGCCGACGGGCTTCTGCGGATTGTCGAGGCCGGCGCGCGAGGTCTGCACGCGGCGCGCGATCATCTGCATCGCGTGATCCTGTCCGACGATGCGCCGGTTCAGCGTCGCGGCGAGATCGAGCACGCTCCTGACTTCGTCGCGGACCATGCGGCCGACCGGAATGCCGGTCCAGTCCTGCACGACGGAGGCGATTGCGTGCGCATCGACGGCGCTCAGCGTGAGCGGCGCATCGCCCTGCTGCGCGGCGAGTTGCTGCGTCAGCTCGCGCACGGTTTGCCGCGCTTCTTCCGACGATTCCCCGCGCTCGCCGATCTCCCTGCGCGCGGCGAGAATGCGCGCGACGATCGCGCGTTCCGCCTCCCAGCGCGCGGTCAGATCGGCCAAGCGCGCCTCTTCGCTCGCGAGCCGCGCGGCGACTTCGGCGGCGCGCTCGCCGGCCTGCTGCTCCGACGCGACGCCGAGCGCCGCTTCGCGCGCCACGATCTCGCTTTCGAGCCGCCACGCTTCGATCCGCCGCTTCGCATCGTCGATGGCGGGCGGCAGCGCCTGCTGGCTCACCGCGACGCGCGCGCACGCGGTGTCGAGCAGGCTCACGGCCTTGTCCGGCAACTGCCGCGCGGGAATGTAGCGATGCGAGAGCTTCACGGCCGCTTCGAGCGCCTCGTCGAGCACCTGCACGCCGTGATGCTGCTCCATCTTGCTCGCGAGGCCGCGCATCATCGCGATCGCGCTGGCCTCGGATGGCTCCGGCACCTTCACCGCCTGAAAGCGCCGCGTGAGCGCCGGGTCTTTTTCGATGTGCTTCTTGTATTCCACCCACGTCGTCGCGGCGATGGTGCGCAGCGTGCCGCGCGCGAGCGCGGGCTTGAGCAGATTGGCCGCGTCGCCGGTGCCCGCCGCGCCGCCCGCGCCGACGAGCGTATGCGCCTCGTCGATGAAAAGGATCACGGGCTTGTCCGATGCCTGCACTTCGTCCATCACCTGTTTCAGGCGGTTCTCGAACTCGCCTTTGACGCTCGCGCCCGCTTGCAGCAGACCAATATCGAGCGTGCGGACGACCGCGTTGGCGAGCGCGGGCGGCACGTCCCCCGCGACGATGCGCTGCGCGAAACCTTCCACCACCGCCGTCTTGCCGACGCCCGCCTCGCCGGTGAGGATCGGATTGTTCTGGCGGCGGCGCATGAGGATATCGATGACCTGGCGGATTTCGGCATCGCGCCCGACGATTCGGTCGAGCTTGCCTTCGCGCGCCTGCGCGGTGAGATCGACGGTGTAGCGCTCGAGTGCGGCGTGGGCGGCGAGCGGCGCGGCGGCATCGTTTTCGGCAGCGGCGCGCGTGACATCAGCGACGTGAGCCACATCATCGACGCCCGCTTCCGGCGATCCTTCGACGAGCGCGTCGAAGCGCTCCGACAGCGCGTCGAAGCCGATCTTCCCGAACTCGCGCGAAATCGCGAACAGCGCGTTGCGCAGATTCGGCGTGCGCAACATGCCGATCACGAGATGGCCGGTGCGGACCTTCGTCGCGTTGAACATGAGCGAGCCGAAGACCCAGCCGCGCTCCACCGCCTCGTCGACCTGCGCGGAGATATCGGAGACGGACGTCGCGCCGCGCGGCAGGCGATCGAGCGCGGCGGTCAGATCGCGGGCGAGACGGCTTTCATCGAGTTCGAAGCGCCGCACGAGCCGCTGCAGGTCCGAATCCGGCGCGAGCAGGATTTGATGCACCCAGTGCGCGAGTTCGACATATGGATTGCCGCGCAGCTTGCAGAACGCGGTGGCATTTTCGATCGCGCGGTACGCGACCGGATGCAGCTTGCCGAACAGGGCGTGACGGCTGATTTCAGTCATGGAACGTCTCCTCGATGTGGCTCGTGCGCGCATCGCGCGCGATCACGACCCGATGGTTGTCATGAACCGGCGTGCCGCTCGTGAGCCACGTCGTCCAGCCAAGACGCGCGCCGCCATTGCGCTCGACGCCGCGGCTCGCGAGACGAAGCGCCGGCACTTCGTCGCGTTTCAGATGCAGCGACACGTCCCAGTCGAGCGGATCGCGCACGTAGTTGCGAACCCAGTCGCGCAGCTTGCGAAGGCTCGCGCCGCCCGGCAGGAAGCGCACGAAATCGGCATGCGAGAGCGGCCCGATGGCGATGCGGAACTTGTGCTGGCAATCCCAGACGCGCGTGCCCGCCACCGCCGAGACGCCGAGCCGCGCGCCGCCGAGCCGCGCGAGGGAATCGGCGGGCAGCGCGATCCAGTGTCCGCGCCACGGCTCGATCGACACCGGCACGCCGAAGAAGCGCGCGAGGATCAGACGCAGGCCGTCCGCGTGGCGCGTCGGCGCGGCGAGCACGCCGGCGAAATGACGCTTGGCGGCATCGGGCACGGCGTCGCGCGCGTGCATGGCGGGCGAGCCGATTCCGATGAGACTGCCGACGTAATCCGCGAAACGGTCGTCGTGCGGACGGTCCGCGCTCACGACCGGCTGCGCATCGGCCCACGCGCGATAGAAGAGCGACAGCATCCGGTGATGGAACACGTCGAGAAAGCGCGCGAGCGTCGGGTCGTTCGCGTTGCGGGCGCGCTCGCGGACGTAGGCGGTCAGGTGCGTCGGCAGCGGACCGTTCGGGCCGAGCAGCCCGAGAAAATTCACCGCGAGACGTCCGGGCTTGCCGTCGGCGCCCGGCGTGTAGCCGCCGAGCGTCGTCGGATGAAAGATCAGCTCCGGCTCTTGCGAGAGGCGGATGGCGTCGTCGCGCGCGCTCGCCGAGCGGCCGAGGCGCGGACGCGCTTCGTGCATCCGTTCGACGAGGCGCAGCGCCTGAAAGAAGTCGAATCGGCGGGCGTCGCGCGCGAGCACGGCGTCGAGATCGGGGGCGTCGGGTTTCAGAGCGTCGGGCATCGTCCGCTCCTGTGCGGCCAGCGCATGACGGTGCCGCGCGCGAGCGTCGCGACTGCCGTTTCCGTGAACGAATTGATCGACACATACTGCGCCATGAACTGCGCGAGCACCGCGCCGAGCAGGAACGCGCTCGCGCCTTCGAACGCGGCGTCGTCGAAGTTCAGCGTGACGGCAAGCCCGCGCCCGAACACGATCGGCCCCGGCGACGGCAGGCGGCGCACGACCGGCTCCGACGACACGGAGCGCAAGCCTTCGATCTGACGCAGCGCGGCGGAATCGTCGGCGGGGCAATAGAGCGTGAGCAGTTCGCGCAGCGCGCGCGCGCCCTGCTGCGCGTCGTGATCGACGAGCGACGCATAGTTGAGCGACAGATGATCGATGAGCCGCCACGCCGCCGGACCTTGCGCGAACGACGGCAACGGCCGGCTCGGACCGGCGACGCATCGCACGGCGGTCACGGGCGCTTCGGCGTCGAGCGTGAAGTCGGTCGCGCCCGCGCCGAGCGGCATCGAAAGCGGCAGATCGCGATTCGTGCACCACACGGTGAGGCCGAGCTGACGCAGGTCGTCGGCAAGCGGCGCGCTCGCTGCATCGACGAGCGCGATGAACGCCTCGCTGCCGAGATAGCCGCTGCGCGCGCCGTCGCGTTGCTGGCGCACCGACGCGCGGCGCGCCTCCCGGCGCAACTGGTAGAACGCGCCGCCTTCGCCGGGCGCATCGAGGTCCTTCGCGCAGTGAAACGGCCTGAACTGCCGTTGCGCGTCGGCGCCCGAGCCGTAACCGGTCACATCCTCGATCTGGTGGATTTCGTAATCCATCGGCCGCGTGCGATCCACGACGACGTGATATTCGAACGCCGCCGCGTCGAGCGCGATGCGGTCCGTGCGGCGGCGAAAGAGGTTGATCGCGGGCGTGCAGTTGAGCACGAAGTGCGACGCATCGACGGCGCGTTCCAGCGACGCATCGGCCTGATCGAGCAGCACGACGATGTCCACTTCACGCTCGCGGCAGTGGCGCAATGCGTCGCGCAGCCCCGCGATTTCCACGAACATGAAGCGCGGCGCGAACGCGAAGTACTCCTGCAACAGCCGGTAGCCATCGAACGATTGCTGGCCGACGGGCAAGAGCGCTTCGTCCTCGTCGAAACCGAGCGGGCGCAGCGCCGTCTTCGGGAGCACGGCGAGCGTCGTATCGGCGGCGCCTCCCTTGCCCGGCTGCACGATCGCGACGCCCGCGCAATTCGCGAGCAGCCGTTCGTGGATGCGCAGCGCGAGGCCGTCCGCGCCCCGCAGATGCAGTGCGAGACGATCGAGCGCGAGCCGGTCGAAGCCGAGCGCGCCCGTCGCACGCAGACGCAGCCGCAGCGCGGCCTTGACGCCCGTTCTCGCATCGGCGGCGAGCGCGGACGGGAAGCCGTTGTGCGCCGCGAACCTCGCCTGCGCGATCTCCACCGGCCACAGCGTGACGGCGTGCGCGGTGCGGAACTCGCAGCGCGTCGAAGCCGACTTGTCGAGCATGCCGCGCAGCATCGTATGACGCGGCACCGCGACGCCCTCCGCGCTCGCCGCGAGTTGCGGATTCGCGTGATCGGGCATCAATTGCACGACTGCCATCGCGGGCGTCGGCGCAAGATAGTGCGGAAAGGCCATCTCCAGCAGATGCTGCGTGAAGCGCGGAAATTCCGCGTCGAGCTTCATCTGCACGCGCGCCGCGAGAAAGCTGAAGCCTTCGAGCAGACGTTCGACGTAGGGATCGGCGCATTCGAGACCGTCGAGCGCGAGCCGCCCCGCGACCTTCGGAAAAGCGGCGGCGAACTCCCCGCCCATTTCGCGCAGATGCCGCAACTCCTGGCTGTAGTACTTGAGGAACGCCGGATTCATATCTGAAACTCCCCGCTGCGAGCGCCCGGTTTGCCCGGCACATTGCGCGCGGACGCCGCATCGGCGATACGCACTTCGCCTGCTTCCAGATCCAGCTCGGTGCGCAGATGAAGCCGCTCCGGATACGGGCGCGACCCCATCTGCGCTTCGATCTCGAAGCAGATGACGTGGCCGCGCGCCTTACCCTTCGCGTCGTCGATCACCGTGACGCGCACCGTTTCGCGCGCGAGCCGCGGCTCGAACGCCCAGAGCGCTTCGCGAATCATCCGTTCGACCGCGCCCGGCGTGAGCGCCGCGACGTTGCTGCCCGCGAGGTCCGGCAGCCCGTAGTTGAGCACCGAAGTCGCGACGTGAGGCAGGCGCGCGGCGTCGTCGCGAGCGGCGAGACCGCTTGCGTTGAGCAGCCAGCCGATGTCGCGCTGGACGCTTGCGCGAAGCGCGCGCGGCGACATCGCGCGACGCTCGCGCGGCTCGGTTCGCGCGTGCGGTTCGTCGTCGGTCAGGCGGTCGAGAAGGGACGGTTGCAGGCGCTCTCGCGCGGTCGAATCGGACATGGCTTGCTCCTGTCGGCAGATGGGCGATGTCATGCGCTCTTCGCGGTCGGCAGCTTGGAGACGAGCCGCAGCGACACGGTCAGACCTTCGAGCTGGTAATGCGGACGCAGGAAGAACTTCGAGGTGTAGTAGCCCGGATTGCCCTCCACTTCCTCGACGACGACCTGCGCATCCGCGAGCGGCTTGCGCGCCTTCGTGTCGTCGGACGAATGCGCGGGGTCGCCATCGACGTATTGCAGAATCCAGTTCTGCAGCCAGCGCTCCATGTCGTCGCGCTCCTTGAACGAACCGACCTTGTCGCGCGCGATGCACTTCAGGTAGTGCGCGAAGCGCGAACACGCGAAGAGGTACGGCAGGCGCGCGGCGAGATTGGCGTTCGCGGTGGCGTCGGCGTCTTCGTACTCGGCGGGCTTGTGCAGCGATTGCGCACCGATGAACGCGGCGAAGTCCGAGTTCTTCTTGTGTACGAGCGGCATGAAACCGCTCTTCGCCAGTTCCGCTTCGCGCCGGTCGCTGATCGCGATCTCGGTCGGGCATTTCATGTCGACGCCGCCGTCGTCCGTGGGGAACGCATGCACCGGCAGCCCTTCGACCGCACCGCCCGATTCCACGCCGCGAATGCGCGAACACCAGCCGAAGGTCTTGAACGAGCGCGTGATGTTCGCCGCCATCGCATACGATGCGTTCGCCCACACATAGCGGCTGCTGTTCGCGCCGGCCGTGTCTTCCTCGAAGTCGAAAGCTTCGACCGGGTCCGTCTTCGCCCCATACGGTGCGCGCGCGAGAAAGCGCGGCATCGCAAGGCCGATATAGCGCGAGTCCTCCGAATCGCGGAGCGACCGCCATGCCGCATGCTCGGGCGTCTGGAAAATCTTCGTCAGGTCGCGCGGATTCGCGAGTTCCTGCCACGACTCCATCAAAAGCGCGGCCGGGTCCGCTCCCGCGATGAACGGCGCGTGCGAGGCCGCCGCGATCTTCGCCATCTGCGTGAGCAGATCGACATCCGGGCCGCTGTGATCGAAGTAGTAATCCGCGACGAGCGCGCCATACGGCTCGCCGCCGAACTGGCCGTACTCTTCCTCATAGAGCTTCTTGAAGAGCGGGCTTTGATCCCACGCGACCCCGCGATACTTCTTGAGCGTCTTGTGCAGCTCGGGCTTCGAGATGTTCAGCACGCGGATCTTGAGCGATTCGTCGGTCTCCGTGTTATTGACGAGGTAATGCAGGCCGCGCCACGCGCTTTCGACCTTCTGGAACGGCTCGCTATGCAGGATCAGATTGATCTGCGCGGTCAGCGCCTGATCGATCTGCGCGATGAGCGCCTCGACGGTCGCGAGGACATCGCCGGAAATGACGTGCGTATCGCGCAACGCCCGTTCCGCGAGCGTGCGGACCGCGTTTTCGACGGCTTCGCGCGCACGGTCGGACTTCGGCTTGAATTCCTTTTGCAGAAGCGCGGAGAAGTCGCTGACTTCGGGCGCGGGCAGCGCGAATGCGGCGTCGGTGGCGGCTTGCTGGTGAATGCTGAGATCGTTCATCGCGTCATGCTCCGTGGTTGGGCGCTTCGGTGTCGGACGTGTCGGTGCGCGGCGCGGCGGACAGCGCGCGCATCAGCGCGGGTTCTTCCAGCAGGCGCGCGATGAGCGCTTCGGCACCCGTTTTGCCGTCCATGTACGTGAGCAGGTTGGCGAGTTGCGTGCGCGCTTCGAGCAACTGGCGCAGCGGTTCCACCTTGCGCGCGATGGCGGCCGGCGTGAAGTCGTCCATCGACTCGAACGTGAGGTCGATGGCCACGTTGCCTTCGCCCGTCAGCGTGTTCGGCACCTGAACCGCGACGCGCGGCTTGACCGACTTGAGACGCTCGTCGAAGTTGTCCACGTCTATTTCGAGGAACTTGCGCTCGGCGACGCTCGCAAGCGGCTCCGCCGGCTGGCCCGAGAGATCGGCGAGCACGCCCATCACGAACGGCAGGTTCACCTTCTTTTCCGAGCCGTAGACTTCGACGTCGTATTCGATCTGCACGCGCGGCGCACGATTGCGCGCGATGAACTTCTGACTGCTTTCCTTAGCCATCGTCAATCTCCTTTTGGATGTCTAACTAATTCAGATTGTTACGCTTCATGATTCACGCATGATCCCGCTATTCGACGCCGCCCAGATGCCTGAACTGATGCGCGCCATCGGGCGCGATGTCCTCGATGATTTCGAGGAAACTCTTGCCGACGAGCCGACGCGCGCGCTGCAGCAGCACCGGCAGCGGGCTCGATGGTTCGTGTTGCGCGTAGTAGGCGCAGAGCGCGTCGAGCGTGTCGATCACATCGCTCGCACTCGCGATGCGCGGGGCCATTGCGATTCCGGGCATGGCCGCGTCACGCGCCGCCGATCCGGAAGGGCCGCCCTCTTCGGTGCTGCTGGTCTCCTTCGCGCTGCCCCACTGCATCGCTTGCGGGCCACGCGCACCCATGCGGGCCGCGACGAACTCGTCGATGCGCGCAAGCGGCCTTGCCAGCGCGCCGAAGTCGATGGCACGCGCCGGGCCGACGCGTTCGGTCAGCAACGCTTCGATTCGCGCGAGCGACGACTTCGCCGACGCAAGCGCATCGCGTGTCGCTTGCGCCGACTCTTCGCCGACGACCGCAATCGCGGCATCGATGGTCGCGAGGCTCGGCATCTCCGCGCCTTCCGCGAGCGGCAAATCTCCCGCCAGCACTTCGATATCGCGCAATGCAAACGCACGATGACCGCGCGGCGCGACGAACGGCATGTCGCGCAACGCGATAGCGAGCCCCGCACCGTCGATGAGCGCCGTGAGTGCGTTGACGCGCGCGGTCGGATCGCCGTCGGCATCGTCGAGTTGCGGATGCACGCTCGCCCATTGCACGTCGATCAGACCGTCGATGAGCGCAAGCCCCCGCGCGAGGCCGGGAAAGCCCTCGCGTGCTGCGCTCGCCTGCGTGTAATGCACCGCGACGCGCAAGTCCCGCGTGCGGGAAAAGAGCGACGCCGCGAGCGAT
The DNA here is from genome assembly GCF_022879595.1 of Caballeronia sp. Lep1P3. Taxonomy (NCBI): domain Bacteria; kingdom Pseudomonadati; phylum Pseudomonadota; class Betaproteobacteria; order Burkholderiales; family Burkholderiaceae; genus Caballeronia; species Caballeronia sp. Lep1P3. The sequence goes on from NZ_CP084267.1 coordinate 703,336, forward strand.
TGCGCGAGCGCCCAGTCCGGCGGCGTCGCCGCGATCACGACGCCGCCGTACTGCGCATCGGGCTTGCCCGCCACCGCTTCTTCGAGCGCGCGAAAATCGGCGCTGTATTCCTCGTCGTCGCCGGCAGGCGTCTCCGGCGCGATGTCGGTCAGCCACTCGGCGATGTCGGCACGATTCATGTTGGTGTCCCGAGGCGTTGAGGGTTACGCGAGGCCCGATGCAAACGCAGGCCGGTCATTCAGCCTTGTTTTCCGGGATGTTCCACTTGCCCGTCACGACGCCGCCCTTCTTCGCGCCGTTGTTGTCCTGCGGCTGATATTCGATCTTGAACTTCGCGAAGTTGAGCGTGATGCTTTCCTGGGCCTGATCGCCGCCGCTCATGCCGACGGAGTAGCCGCTGATCAGCACCTCGTTGAGCGTGACCTTCATGTATTCGACCGGCTCCTTGCCGCCCGCCTTGCGCATGGTGACGACGACTTCGTTAAGGTGCGTGCCCTGACAGCACGACTGCACGATGGTCGGCGAACTCTTGTCGAGATACTTGCTGAACGAAAGATCCTGCACCGCGGCGGTCCCCGTTCCGCCGCCCGTGCCGGTGTGCGTGGTGCCGGTCTGCGAGCAGCCCCACGACCAGCTCAGGATTTCCATCTCTTCCTTATGAACCGCATCCTGCGATTCGCCCTTGATGTCGCCCAGCTTGACGAAAATATCTGCCGCCATGTCAGTCTCCAGATAATGATGTGCGTCTTACGGCACGGGTGAATTCGCGTCGATGAGCGCGAAAGTCGGTTGATGCTTCTTATGTATTACTTCGGATGCCTAATGTTCACTGATGGCTTACGCCTCGCTGAATGCGCCGCGTTCGCTCAATCGTCGAACTGTCCGCTCTTGTGCGGCACGGTGGCGCAAATCGCCTTCAGCGTCGCGACGTAACCGTCTATGCTTGATGCATGCGCGCGGCGGATGCACGCGCCCAGCACGACCGTTCTGCCAGCGTGGCGGGCGTGGTCGAGGAGGGTCTCCATGATCTGTCTCCGATTCGGTTCTTCGAGTGCGCTTCGTTGCGCGAGCAGTGACCCGAAAACAGCCGGACTCGACGGCTTATTCCGCAAAAAAAATCGAAAAATACGTGGAATAAGGCGGCCGCTCGGGTGTTATCAGTCATGAGCGCGCCGACTCCAGGAGCAGTTCCGATGAACGACGACGACTTGCCAGCCGTTCTGCCGAGCTTGCTGCCACGGCTCTGGCGCTTCGCGCTGCGTCTCACGCAGAACCAGCACGACGCCGAAGACCTCGTTCAGCGCGCCTGCGTGCGGGCGCTCGAGCGGCGCAATCAGTTGCAACCGGGTACATCGACGCTCAGTTGGCTCTTCTCCATCGTCCATTCGACGTGGATGAACGAACTGCGCGCCCGTTCGATTCGCAGCCGGGGCAGCATGGACTGGCAGGACGAGGAAATCGAGGCGTTCGCGGACCCGTCCGGGCATAACCCGGAAGTGGATCTGATGCATCGGCAGGTGTTCAACGCGGTGGAAGCGCTGCCCGAAGCGCAGCGCGTGGTGATGGTGCTGGTGGCAATCGAAGGCCTGAGCTATCGCGAAGCCGCCGATGTGCTGGACGTCCCCATCGGCACGGTGATGAGCCGTCTGTCGCGGGCGCGGCTCACCATTGGTCAGCAGTTCGGCGTGCAGGCTCCGGCGGCGCAGAAAATACAGAAGGGAGAAAAAGGGGAATCCATATGATCAATGTTGACGACACCTTACTGATGGCTTATGTCGACGGGGAACTTCCGCCCGAGCAGCGCGCGGAAGTCGAGGCGGCCATCGCGCATTCCGACGACCTCGCGGGCCGCGCGGCCGCGTTGCAGGCGTCGGTGCTTCCGTATCGCGCCGCCTACGAGCGCCGGCCGGTGCCGCCGGTGCCGGAAAGCCTCACGCGGCGCATCGAGGAACTCGTCAGCGTGACGACCGCGCAAAAGCGCCGCCCCGAGCGCGCGAGCCGGCGGTTTCCGATGCAATGGGCGGCGGCCGCCTTCGTCGCCGGGGCGATCTGCTCGGGCGTGCTGACCGGCTATCTCGGCGGCGTGAATCCGCTGAAGCCCGGCGTCGATCCGTGGGTGCGCAGTGTCGCGGATTATCAGGTGCTGTATGGACGCGACACCGTGGCGAACATTCGCGAGGACAAGGTGAGTACGGAGCAGGTTCTCTCGGACATCCATCAGCGCGACGGCATGCCCGTGAACGTGCCCGACTTGCGGCAGGCGGGCCTCAAGTTCAAGCGCGTGCAGCGGTTGAACTACCACGACCGGCCGCTGATCCAGATGGTGTATCTGCCCGAACGGGGCGATCCTGTCGCGCTTTGCGTGATCGAAGACGGCAAGGGCGATGCCGCCGTGCACACGCAACAGGTCGGCGAAATGAAGACGGTGACGTGGCGCGCGAACCGGCTCGCCTACGTGTTGCTCGCGAAAGACACGTCGCTCGACTTGCAGAAGCTCGGGCAAGGCATCGCGAGTGGAAAGGTCGCGCAGTTGTACAGCGAGACCCTGGAAGAAGAGCCGCGCGCGAGCTGAAGCAACGGCGGCATGAGCATGAAGATGAAGCGAAGCTGCCGTCGCGCCCGCGGGCGACGACGGCAGCTTTGCGATGTATCGCTCGGGAGCGAGAACCGTAAACGGAAAACCGCCTACTTCGCGGCAGCGCCGCTGGGAACCCACTTGCCGCCGGCCGGCTGATCGGCGCGCCGTGCGAGCAGGCAGACCACGCCCGCCGCGATGATGTCGAACACCGCGAGCACCACGAACAGCGGGCTATAGCCGATCTTCGTCACGAGCACGCCGAAGAGCGCGGTGAACGCCGCTGCGCCGAGATAGCCGGCCATGCCGCCCATGCCCGTCGCGGTCGCGACTTCGTTCTTGCCGAACATGTCGGACGTGATCGCATAGAGCGCGCCCGACAGCGTCTGGTGCGCGAAGCCGCCGACGCACAGCAGCGCCACCGCCGCATAAGGACTCGCGACGAGACCCACGCACGCCGGGCCGACCATGCACAACGCGCCCACCACGAACACCAGCTTGCGCGACGTGAAGAGCGAAACGTTCGCGTACTTGTGGAAGATCGGGCTGAGATAACCGCCGAGCACGCAGCCGATATCCGCCGCAAGGAACGGCATCCACGCGTACAGCGCCACTTCCTTCAGATTCATGTGCCGCTCGGTCATCATGTAGAGCGGAATCCACGCGTTGAACGTCTGCCACGCCGGTTCGGACAGAATGCGCGGAATGCCGATCGCCCAGAAGTCGCGGCTGCGCAGCATCGCGAAACGGCTGCGCTTCTCGCCGCCCGTTGCATCGCTGTGAATCGCTTCCTGGCCGCTCAGAATGTAGTCGCGCTCGGCGTCGCCCAGCATCTTCTGCTTGCGCGGATGCTGATAAAACGCCATCCACAGCACGCACCATACGACGCCCGCCACGCCCACCATCACGAACGCCAGTTGCCACTGCCCATGCAGGAGCGCCCACACGACGAGCGGCGGCGCGAGCAGCGCACCGATTGACGAGCCGATGTTGAACCAGCCGATCGCGACCGAGCGTTCCTTCGCGGGGAACCATTCGCTCGTCGCCTTCACGCCGGCGGGAATGCCGGCCGCCTCCGCCACGCCGAGCAGACCGCGAAAGAACGCGAGGCTGCGCCAGCCGGTCGACCAGGCCGCGGCCGCGCACGCGAGCGACCAGGCGAGCGCGAACGCCACGAAGCCCAGCTTGGTGCCGATGGTGTCGAGCACGAACCCCGCCACCGGCTGCATGAACGCATAGCAAAGCTGCCACGCGACCACCACATGAGCATATTGCTCGGTCGTGATGTTGAGATCCTTCATCAAACTCGGCGCGGCGACGGAGAGCGTATTGCGCGCCAGATAGTTGATGATGAGGCCAGCCGCGACGAGGCTGACCATCCACCAGCGAATGCCTTTGATTTTCATGTGAGTCTCCTCCTGAACCGGATTCGTCAGGACTGCGCCGGCGCCGAAGCGGAACGGCCGTTTGCGTCGGTGTGGGTGTGTGTGTCGGTGCCGCCGTCGGTACGCGAATAGTCGATGCCGACGAAGCTGCCGCCCTGGAAGCGTTGACCGAGCGCGTCGAGCGGATTCGGGCGCGCGAGGATGTCGGCGGCGTAGTCCTCGGCGTTCTGCGTCGGCTGATAACCGAGACGCGCCGCGCCGCTGTTGTCCCACCAGCTTCGCGTGTTCGCGGATACGCCCCAGATCGTCAGGAAGCCGACATCGTCAGCGTCGATGCAGCGGTCGAGAAAATGCAGCAGATCGCGATGGCCGAACCAGGTGCTCAGATGCCGCGGCTCCGTCGGGCGCTCGAGGCAGCTGCCGATGCGAACGCACACGCTCTCGATGCCGTGCTTGTCCCAGTACATGCGCGCGACCGATTCGCCCCACACCTTGCTCAGGCCGTAGAAGCCGTCTGGACGAAGTTCGCAGTCGAGGCTCAGGCGCTCGGTGACGGGATACATGCCGATCGCGTGATTCGAGCTCGCGAAGACGATGCGCTTCACGCCGTTGCGGCGCGCGCCTTCGTACACTTCGACGAGGCCGCGCAGATTGTTCTCGATGATTTCCGGCAGCGGACGCTCGACGCTCGTGCCGGCGAAGTGGATCAGCACGTCGACGCCTTGCAGCAGACGGTCCACGACGGCCGGATCGCGCAGGTCTCCGTGCATCACGTCTTCGCCTTCGACGAGCGGCGTGAGCGCCTTGGAGCCTGCCGCCGAACGCAAGGGCGTGCCGCGCGCGACGAACGCAGCGCGGACGACAGAGCCGAGCTGTCCTCCTGCGCCGCTGAGGGCGATTTTCTTCATGGGGTTCCTTTACGCGGGCTGAGGACGCTTGCCGGCGTGTACCGGGCGCAACCCTGCGATAGTTGAGTCATACGATGACATACTATCCATCATCGTCGTTTCGATTTCAACTAAGTAGTTTCCCTTGGTGACGCGGCCTTGCGCGGCCCCTTTAGCAGAAAACAGCCGGTTTTTGGAACCCCCGGTTGTAGGATGTCTTATGGGACCCGGGCGTTTTCTAACCCTTGACGAGTCCCCCGTCGACAATCAGGTTTTGTCCCGTCACCGCGCGCGCCCACGGCGACAGAAAGAAGAGCACGGCGTCGGCGAATTCGGCGGGCGTGGTGACGCGGCGAAGCGGCGTGAAGCCCGCGACCATGTCGAACACGGCCTCGGGCGTCGCCTGGCTCGCGTCGGTCGTGCGCAGCAGGCCGCCCGACACCATGTTCACCGTGATGCCATCGGGTCCGAGATCGTTCGATGCCGTTCTCGTGAGCGCGAGGAGCGCCGCTTTCGCCGCCGTGTAGTCGTGATACGGCACGACGGGATTCTGGAAGAGATTGGTCCCGACATTAACGACGCGGCCGAAGCGCGCCGCGCGCATGTCCGGCAACGCGGCCTGGATGACGTTGAGCGCGCCCTTGAGCGCGCCGTCGATCTGCTGCTGGAAGCGCACCCACTCGATGTCGCCGATCTTCGGGCGCGCGTCGCCATCGAAGCTGAAATCGGCGAGCGCGTTGTTCACCACGGCATGCACCGGCCGCCCGCTCTTCGCGCGCGCTTCCTCGAAAAGACGCGCAACGGAGGCCGCATCGGTGACATCGGCCTGCACCGCGACGACGCGCGGCCCGAGCCGCTCGACAAGCGCCTTCGCCTGCGCTTCGCTTCGTCGATAGTTGATGACGACGCTCGCGCCCTCGCGTGCGAGCGCTTCGGTGATCGCAGCGCCCAGCCCGCGCGCGCCGCCGGTTACGAGTACGTTCTGTTCGGACAGGTGCATCGGCTTCTCCAACGTTGGTCTGAATGGTCGGCGCATTATGCAGCGTTCCCGCGCTGCCCTGCACATCGGCGCGTGGGCGCAAGGCTCGCGCGCCGGGTGCCGTTAAAATGGACCGTCATGTCCGCGTTCATGCGCTAGAACCGCCATCCATGCAAGTCGCTCCCCTTCCCGCCGACGAGACCGAACGCCTGCGCGTGCTGCACAGGCTGCATATCCTGGATACGCCTCCCGAAGAAGCGTTCGACCGCGTGACGCGCGTGCTCGCGCGTCTGCTCGACGTGCCGATCGCCCTCGTTTCACTCGTGGACGAACATCGGCAATGGTTCAAGTCGCGGCTCGGCATCGAAGCCTGCGAGACCTCGCGCGACGTGTCGTTCTGCGCGCACGCGCTGAACGTGGACGGCATGCTCGTCGTCACCGACGCGCGCGAGGATCCGCGTTTCTTCGACAACCCGATCGTCACCGGTCCGATGTCGGTGCGTTTTTACGCGGGCGTGCCGCTGCGCTCGGTCGACGGCTACGCGATCGGCACGCTCTGCGCCATCGACACCGTGCCGCGCACGCTGTCCGCCGATGAGCGCGCCGCCATGCGCGACCTTGCCGCCATCGTCGAGCGCGAACTGATGTCGCGCGAAACCAACCACTTCGCGCGCGTGCTGCATCACGCGGACACGCAGGCCATCCTGCTTTCGGAGACGCGCTTTCGCACGATCTTCGAGCAGACGCCGACGGGCGCCGCCATCGTCGGACTGGACGGGCGCTTCATCGAAGTGAACGCGCGGCTGTGCGAGATGGTCGGCTACAGCGCCGACGAGCTATTGGCGCTGACTTTCCAGCAGATCACCTTCGTCGAGGATCTGGACACGGACCTGCACCATCTGCGTCAGTTGCTCGCGGGACGCAGCACGACCTACGCGATGGAAAAGCGCTATGTGCGCCGCGACGGTTCGCATTTCTGGGTGCAGTTGCACGTGGCGCTCGTGCGGCGAGCCAACGGCGATCCGCTGCACTACATCGCGGCCATCGAGGACATTCAGGCGCGCAAGGAGAACGAGCGCCTGCAGCGCGAGCATCGCGCGGCACTCGAGGAGCAGGTGGGAAAGCGCACGGCCGAATTGCGCGCGACGAACATGCAGTTGCGCGGCGAGGTCGCACGGCGCGAGACGGTCGAAGCGACGCTGCGCGCGCAGAACCAGCATCTTCAGACGGTGATCGACAACGCGCAGGACGCGTATGTCGCGATAGACACCGACGGCAACATCACCGAATGGAACGACGCGGCGGAGCATATGTTCGGCTGGGCGCGGCACGAGGTGCTCGGGCTGCCGATGGCCGAGACGATCATCCCCCCGGCATGGCGCGACGCGCACGATGCGGGCATGCGCCGTTTCCTTCAAACGAGAGCGGGCGTGATTCTTTCGAAGCCCACCGAAGTGAAAGCGCTGCGGCGTTCGGGCGAAAGTTTTCCGGCGGAATTGCGCATTTCGACCGCGGCGACCGCGAACGGCGAGACGCTTTTCGCGTTCATCACGGACGTGAGCGAGCGCAAGCGCGTGGAAGCGGAGATCATCGAGAGCCGCGAAGCGATACAGAAGGCCACCGACAGCCTGCCGGTGCTGATTGCCTACGTCGATCGGGAACTGCGCTATCAGTTCAACAACGACGGTTATCGGCGGCTGCTCGGGCGCGACGTCATGTCGATGCGCGGAAAGGAAATCGCCTCCGTCATGCCGCCCGAGATGTATCGGACGCTCGCGCCTTCGTTTCAGCGCGCGCTCGCGGGCGAGCGTCTGCAACACGACGACGTGGAAGACCACGGGCCGGATCGCCGCACATGGAGCGTTTCGCTCGTGCCGGATGTGCGCGGACGCGAGGTGATCGGCTTCTACATGATGGCGCAGGACGTCACTTCGCGCAGGCAGGCCGAGCGCAAGCTGAGGGCGCAGGCGATGCGCGACCCGCTCACCGGGCTGCCCAACCGGCGCGCGTTGCTCCTGCATCTTCAGCACAACGTGGCGGCCGATAACGCGGCGCGTCAGGCGCTCGCTTTATTCTTTCTCGATCTCGACGGCTTCAAGCCGGTCAACGACGCATACGGCCACGAAGCCGGCGACGAGCTTTTGCGGCTCGTCGGCCTTCGCCTCGCGCAGACCGTGCGGCATAGCGACTTCACGAGCCGTCTTGCGGGTGACGAGTTCGTGATCGTCAGTCACGGCGTGGCGGACGAAGCAACCGCCGCCCGCATGGCCGAGGCCATCTGCAGCGCGTTGAACAGTCCGTTCGATCTGTCGGGACACGAAGTGACGATCGCGACGAGCGTGGGCGTCGTGATTTGCGACGCATCGGCGCTCACGACGCCCGATGCGCTCCTCGCCGCCGCCGACAGCGCGATGTACGAGGCCAAGCGCGAAGGCAGGAACCGTTACCGCGTGGCGCCGCGCATCGCGACCATCGCGCAATAACGCGGCGTGCGCCGCTCGGTTCAGTTCAGCGAGCCGTCCAGCGCGCCCCTCGCCCGGCCGCGCGCGTCCGCCGCGAACCAGGTTTGCCCGACGGCGTATTCGCCTGCCGCGCCCAATGCCAGCACAGCGGACCCGAGTTCGAGCAGATGCGTGGCCGACATCGCGCTCGACAGCCACCAGAAGGCCAGTAACGACCCCATGCGCATGACGAGCATGACGAGGTCGCGCGCCACGATGCGGTCCGCGAGTTCGCCGCGAATATCGAGTGCGCGCTGATTGAGGACGTGTTCGCTCGCATTGAGGAACGGGCCGGCGGCGGCTCTCAGAATCGAGTGCGCGACGAACAGCGCGGGCAGCCACGCGGCGAACCCGAGCAGCACGAACGACACCGCGACGGCCATGCACGACCAGCCGAGCCAGCCCGAGCGGTTATGCACGCCCCGGCTCTTGCGCGTCATGAAGAGCGCCGCCGCGCCCGCGAGACCCGCCACCGTCGATACCCAGCCGAGATCGCTCGCCGATCCGATGGACAGCGCCGCCCCGACCGACCCGACCGCGCCTCCGACGCCGAGCAGCCCAGACTCGACGAAGAAGAGCGGCAGGCAAGCCCTGAATTCCGGCTGAGCGATGACCGCGAGCGGATTGGTGGCGGGAACCATCGGCGCTTCGGAAACATGGCGGCCGAGCGCGAGACCGGCGACCACGCACACCACGCCGTACACCATGTAGAGCGCGTGACTGCTGTTTCCTGTCTTCGCGAGACAGAGCGTGGCAACCAGCGTCGCGACGATTCCGCCCGCGACCGCGAGCGCGCCCGAGCGCGATGCATAGCCGTCGCGTTCAGCGTCGGTGAGGACGCTCATCTCCAGCCAGTAACGCGCGCTCCACGTGAGGCCCAGAAACAGGCCATAGACGGCCGCCATGACGGGGATGGAGTCGCCGCCGCCAAGGAGAAGCGCGCCGGGCAACAGAAAACTGAGGCGCATCAGACGGCGTCCGGTCAGACCGAAACGCGGCCCCAGCAAATACGCGATGAGCGCGGCGCCGCTCGCATCGCACAGCATGTACGCGGTGAAGCGAAACATTGCGTTGGTGTCGTCGACTCCGACGACGAAGTAACCGATGAATCCGGCCAGCGTCCCGATTGCTCCTTGCAGGGAGACAAAGAGGAGCATTTCCTGCTCGTGCTTCGACATGGTCTTACGTGGAGGATCGAGGTTCTTTATCGCTCCGCGGTAAAGAACCGGCACCGGGCCAACAGTGATGCTCGGTGCATGAAGCCGTTCAAAGGCAACGTTCGATCGCCCTCGGTAAGGAATGCCGATTTCACTCTACTGCGATGGAACTACCCGGAAAATCCATCGCGGCGCAAGTGTAATAGTTCTCAGGGTTTATCCGCAAGAAGATAAACCGCATATTTAGCGGGTAAAAAATACCTTTGCGGAGGATAGAAGAATCGTTAGGAGACGAATGCGTCGACTGACATCGACGCATCGCTTTTAGAGAGAGATTTTCAGGCGCTTTGCTTGAGCGCTTCTCTTTCTGCAATACGTTCGACGAGACTCAGTGCCTGAGCGACGACCTGATCCATGTTGTAGTAGCGGTAACTGCCGAGCCTTCCCGCAAACGTCACTTCCGGATGCGCTTCGGCAAGCGCCTCATAACGCTTGAACAGCTCGGCATTCGCCGGCCGGGGAATCGGATAGTACGGGTCACCTTCATCGCTTGGATATTCATAGGTGATGCTCGTCTTCGCGTGCTGCTGCCCCGTCAGATACTTGTATTCGGTGATGCGCGTATGACGCACGTCTTCCGATGGATAGTTCACCACAGCGAGCGACTGAAAACGCTCTTGATCAAGCGTCTCATGACGAAACGCGAGAGAGCGATACGGCAGCTTCCCAAGGCAGTGATCGAAATATTCGTCTATGGGTCCCGTATAGATCAGCTTGCGAAAACTCACTTCGGCGCGAATTTCCTTGAAGTCCGTATTGAGCATGACCTTGATATTCGGATGCGCCAGCATCTTCTCGAACATGCGCGTATAGCCTTCTAGCGGCATGCACTGAAATTCATCGTTGAAGTAGCCGTCTTCCGCCGTGGTCCGCACGGGCACGCGCGATGTCACCGAGCGGTCGAGTTCCGAGGGGTCCATGCCCCATTGCTTGCGCGTGTAGCCACGAAAGAACTTCTCGTACAGCTCGCGCCCGACTTTGCCGACCACCACGTCTTCGGACGTCCTCACGTTCGCAATCGGTTCGGCGCGCGCCGCGAGAAAGGCCTCGGCCTCTTCCGGCGAAAGGTCGAGCGAATAGAGCCGGTTGAGCGTCGTCAGGTTGATTGGAACCGGCACGAGCATGCCGTCGACCGAAGCCAATACGCGATGTCTGTAGGGACGCCACGCCGTGAATCGCGACAGATAATCCACGACGCGCTGCGCGTTCGTGTGAAAGATGTGCGGCCCATAGCGATGAATCAGAATGCCGTCCGCGTTGTACTCATCGTAGGCATTGCCGGCAATATGCGAACGCCGGTCGACGAGCAGCACGCGCTGACCGTATTGCGCCGCGAGCCGCTCGGCCATCACGCTTCCGGCAAAACCCGCGCCGACGATGAGATAGTCGAAGCCTCTGCGCTCCTGCCGCGCCGCATCCGATACCGTTGCGCGCCCGCTCAGGCCCGAGTTGGACGAGGCGTTCGCCGTCTCTGTCGTCGTGTCTACGATACGCATTTTTCCACCTCGGCCAACATTGCCGCGCACGTGTTGTCCCACGACATGCCCGCGAGTACCGACTTGACGCGGTCCATGAATGCCGCGCGGTCGGCGGCATCGGCAAGCGCCGTTTCGATGGCCCGCTCGAAGCTGCCCGCATCGTTTGCAATGTGAACGACGCCGCTATCGCCATAACGCGACACGACATCGGCGATGGGCGTCGACACGACGGGACGTCCTGCGGCAAGATATTCCGGCGTCTTCGTCGGACTGATGTAACGCGTGGCCTCGTTGATCGCGAAGGGCATCAGCGCCACGTCCCAGCCGGCGAGATAACGCGGAAGGTCCTCATACGCTTTCTGGCCGAGATAGTGGATGTTTTGCGCCTGCGGCAGATCGGCGGGACGAATCTTCGCAACCGGCCCGAGCATGATGAATTGCCAGTCGGGTCTCGCTGCGGCGAGCGCGCCGATGAGCGCGGCGTCGAAACGCTCGTCCAGCACGCCGTAGAAGCCAAGACGCGGTCCGGGTAACTCCGCCTGATCCGAAGGTTCGGGCAACGGCTTGCAGGCTTTTTCGAAGTGTCCGATATCGACGCTGCTCGGAAACGCGTGGACGTTATGATGAAAACGCCGTTTCGATTCATAGAGGCTTTGACCGCCCGTGAATACGACGTCGGCCTTGCGCATGAGGCGCGCTTCCCTTTCGGCGAGTTGCGGCGGCGCGTTCTTGAATGCCGACAGCTCGTCCATGCAGTCGTAGACGATGAGCCTGGCATCGAGATGATCCGTGAAGGAAAGCGTCATCGGCGAGTAGTACCAAAGGCCGAGGTCCCACGTCTGCGAGCCTGCGAGATAGGCGTCGAGCAGTGCGCGCTGCGCGTGTTCTTCCTGCTCGCGCGTAAGCCCGGCGGGCAGGCACGGCGTCATCACGCGTATGCCTTCGTCCGTAGTCCGAACGTCGAGCCACGCATCGGCCTGATCCGTGCGGCGCGGCTCTTCGAAGAAGAGCACTTCCGCATGCTTTGCAATGCGCGACAGCAAGTGCTGCGGCCGTTGATAGACGAAGTTCCAGCGCAAGTGCGACAGGCAGAGAAGCGTCCGCGGCAGGCCCGCGCGCGCGATCGAGATGCGCGGACGAGCGTGCGTCGACGGACGGACAGCGGACCCGGCCGCACTGGCGGCTACGGGCTCTGGGCGGGCTTGGGGCGGGCGCAAGGGAGTGCCTCCGAAAGTGACTGACGACGGTCGGCCTCGCGGCCGGGATCCCACCGGAACAGCGTTCCAATGAGGACATCCATTCGCCGCGTCAGCGGCCTCCGAAGCTCGGCTGCATTCGCCTCGCGTTGAAGCTGAAGTGACGCTAAGCAGTGCGCTCACGCAAGAACGGCGCAAAGCATCGGGAGTACTTCGCGCGCGTATCGTTGCGTTCGCTGACAATTCAGGGACGTCACGGCAATCGTTGTTCCAGCGCGTGCGTGTGCCGGGCAAATACCGATCGCGCACGGCGAGGGCATAGCGACTGCTTAGAAGCTGCGCGGTTTCGCCGAAACGTCGCACATAACTTCGGACGCAAGAATATGGATGATCGGCTGGTGCTTTGGGGTGGACTGGAGTGCACGGTCAACCGGGTTCGGGACAGGTTCTTCAGCCAGTTGGACCGTAACGGGCATGCGACGCGCGCGGACGATCTGCAGCGTTTTGCCTCGCTCGGAATACAGGCGTTGCGATATCCGGTGCTATGGGAAAGGACAGCGCCGACGAGCATCGAGACAGCCGACTGGTCGTGGCTCGATGCGCGTCTGCCGACGCTTCGCGAACTGGGCGTCGAGCCGATTGCCGGCTTGTTGCACCACGGAAGCGGACCTTTGCCCGGCGGACTGCTGGACGCGGACTTCGCGACGAGACTGGCGGAATTCGCACGAGCGGTCGCACAACGCTATCCGTGGCTCTCGTACTACACACCCGTCAACGAACCGAATACCACCGCGCGCTTCAGCGGTCTTTACGGCGTCTGGCATCCGCATGGAACGGACGACCGCACATATCTCCAGGCCTTGATCAATCAATGCAAGGCTGCGGTCTTTGCCATGCGCGAAGTGCGCAAGATCAATCCCCAAGCAAAGCTCGTTCAGACCGACGACCTCGGCAAGACGCAAGGCACGCCCGCAATGGCGCAACTTGTCGATTTTTACAATGAACGGCGCTGGCTTTCCTGGGACCTGCTGTGCGGAAAGATTGCGCCGGGCCACGCGCTCTGGCGATACATCATCGATGCCGGCATCGCGCCCGACGATGTCTTGTGGTTCACCGATAATCCTTGTCCGCCCGACATCATCGGCATCAACTACTACATCACGAGCGAGCGATGGCTCGATCACCGGACCCACCAATACCCGCAGGCCTATCACTGCGAATGGTACGGACACCGGCTCGCCGATATCGAAGCGGCACGCGCGCTCGCCGACCCGCTGCCGGGCATACGCGCGGTGATCGACGAGGCATGGCAGCGATATGGCTTGCCGCTTGCCGTCACCGAAGCGCACATCGACTCGACGCGCCAGGATCAGCTGCGCTGGCTGCATGAAATCTGGACAGCCGCAAGCGATGCGCGCGAAGCGGGCGCCGATGTCCGCGCGGTCACGGTGTGGGCGCTGCTCGGTTCCTACGACTGGAATTGCCTGGTCACCGAAGATCGCGGCTACTACGAATCCGGCGCGTTCGACGTGCGGGCGCTCGAGCCTCGCGAAACCGCCGTTGCTGCGCTGATGCGCGACCTTGCCGCGGGCCGGCCGCACGAACATCCTGTCCTGCAAGGCACCGGATGGTGGCGACGCCCCGGACGCTTTCTATGCGAGCCCGTCGTCTACGACGCATTCGGCGGCCTCTGCGCGCCCGCGCGCACGCATGACGAAACCAATGAGGCGGCGCCGATACTCATCGTCGGCAACGGCGCGCTCGCGCGGCTCTTCGTGGATATGTGCGCGCAACGCGATCTGCGATGCGCGACCGTCTGCATCGATGCCGCATCGCTCGAAGCATCGCTCGAACAGGCAATCGACACGCATGCGCCCTGGGCGATCGTCAACGCTTCCGATCCCGTGGACGCGGACGAAGTGGAGCGCGGCGCAAGCAATCGTCTTGCGCGGATCATCAAAATGGCGTCCGCGTTAGCCGAGGCATGCGCGATGCGCAACATCGAATATCTGACCTTCTCGTCCGACTTCGTTTTCGATGGTTGCAGCGCACAGCCCTATGTCGAAACCGACGATGTCAGACCGCTCAACCGCCTTGGCCGCTGCATGGCGCACGCCGAGCGGCAAGTGCTGCGGTCATGGCCGCAGGCGCTCGTCGTGCGCACCGGTCCGCTATTCGGCCTGTGGGAAAGCGCAGACCTTCTCGATGCTGCGTTGCGCGCGCTCGCCGACGATCGTTCGTTCGTCGCCCCGAAGGACGTCACCGTGTCGCCGACGTATGCGCCCGATCTCGTTCATGCATGTCTCGACCTTCTGATCGATCGCGAATCGGGCATCGTCCATTTGAGCAGCCGCGGCTCGCTGACGTGCGCGGCTTTTGTGGCACAGGCAGCGGTGATCGCGGGACTCGATGCAAGGCTGGTGCGAGCACGCGCGCTCGAAGCAATGCATCTGGTCGCGCGGCAACCGCCCTATCGCGCGCTTGCAAGCCGACGAGCGGCTGTTCTTCCGACGCTCGACGACGCTCTTCGCCGCTGCATTCAATTCTGGAACTCGCACGTTCGAAGGCGTGAAGCGCAGCCGGCGCTCGCGCTCAGAAGCGGACGATGAAGCCGCGCCCCGCTCTCCGACGCTAACGACTACTGCGCTTGCGTCGTCTCGGACAACCCCGGCGTCACCGCCGCGAGCATCGCCATCACGCCGGTCTCGATCGTCGGATGCAACGCAGGCGCGAAGCGCGACGAATGATTGCCCGGAATGTGATTCAGCATGCCATCGTGCTTCGCCTTGGTTTTAGGTGGCTTCATCGATGCAGCCGACGATCCAATACACATATGGCGCCTGCCATTCGCGGTTGAAGATGCCCGTCTCGAACGCACGTTCGCCGAATTGCATGCGAAATGCATTTTCTACGCGCGCGGTCGCGCCGGGATTCGTTGCCGGTTAGCGGATAAGTGCCGAGGGTCGTGAACTCGGGTTCGCGCGGCGCGTTCGAGGCCGCGCATTCCGCGCGCAGACGCGCCGGATGGCCGACAGCATGTTGGTGCTTTACGCCAATGCGCAAGGCGCGGCGCGAACACGCGATCCACGCTTCGGGCTTACGGTCGCGCGGCAAGGCCCGATGCCTTCGGCATCGCACTCGCGGCTTTACGCGCGTCATTCTGAGGACGATGCGCTTTTATGGCGGGTCGTCGCTGGCGTCGTAAATGGCGGCGCGGGCGGTGGCCTGTATATCCGGCTCCGCAACGGCATTCATCCCGTCGATCTGTATGTCCCGCGTTGCGGCACGTTTGCGTGCCGGCGTCGTCGTATGCGGACACGCCGCCGCCGCTCGAACTACCTGTCGAACTATTCGGTCTTACTCGCTCGGAACGAGAAGTTGCCGCCGCGCTTGCGCGCCCGACAGGTATCGCTCGATACGGTGCGCAGCCAGAATCGCGGAATTCTCGCTAAAACGGGCGCATCGGGACTACACGAACTGGAACGGCTAATCGCACCGACTTCGACGATGCAATCGTCCTTGAGTTAAGCGGTGCGTGAGCGGACTTGGCTTGCAGCTTGCTAAGCCAATGAATGCAGTGCAATCGTCTAATGGAGGGCACCATGGCCACACATGCAGGCAGATCTCATGAGGACCGCCTTGCCGCGGAAAAGGGAGAGAAACTGCCGTCGCAGGAGCAGGCGGGCGGAGAAATGGCGGTGGACGGCACCGAAGCCGACAAGAACGCGAGCAGCGGACAGCTCTCCGAAGCAGGCAAGGACGTCTGGCGACAAGGCAGCACGATCGACCAGGAAGGCCCCTTGCCGCCGGATGAGAAGCCTAAGGAGTAGCCGAAAAACCGCATTGCCCGATTGGAGCGTTCATGCATATCGTTTGCCACATGATGTCGTCGGTCGATGGCCGCAGCCTGACCGATGGCTGGCATCTCGACTTCGCCTCGCCTTGCTACGAGGAAACAGCCGCGCGTTTCAAGGCCGACGCGTGGGTATGCGGCCGCGTCACGATGCAGGAAATCTCGCACGGCAAGGACCGCGATTATCCGCGCAGCCTCGCTAAAGGCGCCATTGCGCGGAGTGACTATTTCGCGGTGCGTGATGCAAGCCAGTACGCAATATCCATCGATCCAAAGGGACGCGTCGCGTGGAAATCGAACACGGCGCTGGACTCGCATATCGTCGAAGTCGTCGCTGAAACCGTAGAGGACGATTACCTCGCGTATCTGCAATCCATCGGCGCGTCATACGTCTTTGGCGGCAAAGAAGATATCGATCTCGGACGCGTGGTGCACACGCTGGAAAGCGAATTGAAGATCCGCAAGCTGATCGTCGAAGGCGGCGGCCATGTGTCGGGGGCCTTCGTCAATGCGCGACTGGCCGATGAAGTGAGCGTGCTGCTGATTCCGCTCGTCGACGGACGGGAAGCGCATCCGTCATCGTTCGAAGTCGCAATGGACAAGTGGCAGAAGCCCGCGTATCTCAAGCTCGAATCGGTGGAGAAGCTGGACAACGACGTAGTCTGGTTGCGCTATACGCGCAAGCCTTGACGTAGCTTCGCGCAACTCGAACGCAGTCAGTGCGACGGAGCAGGATCATGCCCCGCCGCACGCGCTAAAGCGTCAGCTTTTGCGCACGTTGTCCGGCAAGTCGCGACCGTGGTACTTCTTGTAGATCGCGTTCAGATTGCCGTTCTGCATATTCGTATGGACCCAGTTGTTGACCCATTCCTTGAGACGCGGCTGGTCCTTGTTCATCGCAATGCCGAGGTCGAAATTCTTTTGCTCGAATTTCATTTCGATGTGGCGCTGCGGCGCCCGGCGCTGCATTTCCTGCAGGTTGGACGGCGTGCTTGAGAAGATATCGATCTGACCGGTGACCATCGACGTAATGAGCGTCGCATCGTCCTCGTAGCGCTGGATTTGCGCGCCCTTCGCGAGTTGCGTCGTCAGCGTATCGTTGACGGTCGCGCGCGTCAGGCCGATCGTCTTGCCATCGAGATCCGCGTAGTCCTTCACCTTGATGCTGTTCAGACCGCCCACGATGATCGTGATGACCGCGTAAGGCACCGAGAAGTCCACGACCTTCGAGCGCTCCGGCGTGATCGACAAGTCCGCGACGACGAGGTCCGCGCGCTTCGCCTGCAGCGTCGGAATGCGCGCTGCGTTAGTGATTTGCACAAGTTCCAGCTTGACGCCGAGGTCCTTGGCGAGCGCGGCGGCCGTATCGACATCGGAGCCTGCCGGCTTGAGGTTTTCGTCCGCATAACTGAACAACGGCGTGCCCATTGCAATCGCCACGCGCACGACGCCTGCCTTCTTGATGTCGTCGAGCTGATCGGCCATGGCGCTCTGAACGACGCCTGCGAGCATCAATGCCGCCACACAGCTCCTTGCCACCCAATTCTTTGCTTTCAAGTGTGTCTCCATCGTTATTGATTGTGAATCGATGCGGTCGCGAGCGAGGCAACGCTCATAGACCGTTATCGAGGAATGCGCGCAATTCAGGCGTGCGAGGCGCGTCGAGCATGCCGCCATCGCCCACTTCCCATACCTTGCCGTGATGCATATAGATGATGCGGTCGGCCACGCGCTTCGCAAAGGCCATCTCGTGCGTGACGAGCAGCATCGTCATGCCGTCCGCTGCGAGGTCTTCCATCACGCGCAACACTTCGCCCGTGAGTTGCGGATCGAGCGCCGACGTCACTTCGTCGAACAACATGACCTTGGGAGACATTGCAAGCGAACGCGCAATCGCCACACGCTGCTGTTGCCCGCCCGACAATTGTTCCGGATATGCGTCGGCCTTTTGCGCGAGCCCGACTTGGTCGAGCACTTTCGTCGCGATGCGCTGCGCTTCGTCGCGCGATAGCTTCTTTACGTGACGCAGCGCAAGCATAATGTTTTCTTGCGCCGTGAGATGCGGAAAAAGGTTATAGCTCTGGAAGACGATGCCTACTTCCCGCCTGAGCCGATGCAGATCGACCTTTGGATCATCGACACGAATGCCGCATACCTCTATCTGCCCACGATCCACCGTTTCGAGGCGATCTATGCAGCGCAAGGCCGTGCTCTTGCCCGAACCGCTTGCGCCGATAACCGCGATCATCTCGCCCTTGTTCACTTCGAACGACACGCCTTTAAGAACGTGGTTAGCGCCGAAGCTCTTGTGAATGTCCTCGACCTTAACGATTGCCGACATTGAGCTTGTTCTCCATCGATTGGCTCCAGCGCGAAAGCGGATAGCACAGGACGAAATAGAAAGCGCCGACCAGTCCGAAGATGAGGAACGGCTGAAAGATCGAGTTGTTGATGATTTGCCCTGCCCGCGTCAATTCAATGAAGCCGATGACCGAAGCAAGCGAAGTCATCTTGATGAGCTGCACGAGAAAGCCGACCGTTGGCGGCAATGCAAGACGCATCGCCTGCGGAATGATGACGAGTCTCAGGCTTTGCCAGCGTGAAAGCGACAAACACTCGGCCGCTTCCCATTGCGGCTTCGGCATCGCTTGAACGCAGCCGCGCCAGATATCGCCGAGATAGGCGCTCGAATAGACCATTAAGGCGATGCCTGCGGCGACGAGTGCCGGCACCTGATAGCCGTAGACCGACAGCCCAAAGTACACAATGAACAGCAGGATGAGCAAGGGAATGCCTTGAATCGCCTCGATATAGACGAGCGCGCTGCGTGAGAGCCAGCGACGAGGCGAAATGCGCGCAAGCATTACGCCGAAGCCGCCTATTGCGCCCAGCACGAATGCGAGTGCGGAAAGCACGAGCGTCCAGCCGATCGATTGCACCAGATAAGTCAGATGCGAGAAGGTGAATCCACCGCTCATGCCGCACCTCCGGGTATGACGGTATCGATGCGTTCGGCATCGGGCGGCGCCTTGCCCGCTCGCCTTGCGGCAAGCCGGATCGCGCGACGGCGCTTGAAGATATGCTCGCCGACGCCCCATGCGGCGAGCTTGATGAGCAACGAAAGCGCGAGATACAAGGCCGCAACCACGATGTAGGTTTCAAGCGAGCGGAACGTATCGGACTGCACGGTGTTGGCCACGGCAGTGAGTTCTTCAGCCGATATCTGCGACGCGATCGCGGACGCCTGCATCATCAGAAGGAACTGGCTCGTGAGCGACGGATAAACCTTCTCGATCGAAGGTTGAAGCATCACATGCCAGCCGATACGCCATTTCGACAGTCCCAGGCATTCCGCCGCTTCGATTTGTCCGCGCGGCACCGATTCGAGGCCCGCGCGAATGATTTCGGCAGCATAGGCTCCGATGTTGATCGTCATCGCGAGCGCGGCGGCGGCGAAGGTCGGCATTCTCAAGCCAATGCTCGCGAGCCCGAAGTAAAGCAGGAATATCTGCACGAGGAATGGCGTGTTGCGCACCGCCTCGATGTAGATGATGCAAACGCGCGTGAGCACCGGCACCTTCGCGCGCTTGGCGAACGCTACGAGCATGCCCAGAATCAGCCCGAAAAACACGGCCACGCATGTCATCTTCAGCGTGAGCCACGCGCCTAACAGGAAGGTCGGCCAGTACGGCAACAACGGAGAGAAGTCGAGCGAAAACATGGATGATGTCCGGTGCGTCGTCGATGTATGACGACTGACTACGCGATGGCATTCATTATTCTGCACGCCGCATGCGGCATGCATTAAACCGGTGGCAGCGGATCGAAAGGTCCCATCGTCGTGAAGACGCCGCCCTGAAAAACTGCGACTGCATCGTCCGGCGCGGGCGGCGGTGCCGCTTCGATCTTTTGCCGAAACTGCTCCGAGGAATCGCGCGGTTCGAAGGCCAGGCACGCCGCCTCGCGGTTGTCCCACCACGTATGCGCGTTCGCCGACGCACCGAAGACGATCGTGTGGCCGACCGACGCCGTGAACAACGCACGCCGCAATAGCTCGACGAAGTCGTCACAACTCATCCAGGTTGCCATCATGCGGCGATCCTTCGGCTCGGGAAACACGGAGCCTATGCGAATGCTCACGGTCTCGATGCCATAACGATCGAAGTACAACTGCGCCATGTCCTCGCCGAACGACTTCGACAGGCCGTAATAACCGTCGGGACGCTTGCGCGCATCGGCATCGATTCGTTCGTCCTGCCGATAGAAGCCGGTGACGTGGTTCGAGCTTGCAAACACGACGCGCTTCACACTATGGCGCCGCGCCGCTTCATAAATATGGAAGACACCCTTGATGTTCGCCTCGAGAATCTCCTCGAACGGACGCTCGACTGAGACGCCGCCAAGATGAACGATCGCATCGCATCCCGCGACGAGCGTATCGACTGCGCGACGGTCAGCGAGATCGCAGGGCACGACCTCTTCGTTCGGCGCCGCATCGCTCGGCAGCACGCCGGGCAAATCGGAAATTCGAATGCATTGTGCAAATTTGGCGACGCGATGCCGAACTGCGCGGCCAATGCCGCCTGCCGCGCCTGTCAGCAGCAAGCGGCCGTAGCCGCCGCCCTGCTCGGCCGTGCCGTGAGGATGTGCCATGCCTGTCGTCTCCGCTGTGAGTGCCGCTAGGGATTACCCTGCGCGCCTCTTCTTGTACGTTGTCATATCACCGCATGGCGCATATCATCATTTACCGCCTGATTTGTCAATGATTGTCAAAACCATGTTCAGGAGCGCCGTGACGCCTTCGCCCCAATCGCTTGCCGGCATCAACGCATCGCCCGTCGCGGCGGACGTCCCCTCGCCGCCCGTCACTGGCGCACGACGCAGTCTCACCGCGCAAGTCGTCGATGCGCTGCGTGCGCAAATCGAATCGCGCACGCTTTCGGCCGGCACTCGA
This sequence comes from Caballeronia sp. Lep1P3, assembly GCF_022879595.1. Taxonomy (NCBI): domain Bacteria; kingdom Pseudomonadati; phylum Pseudomonadota; class Betaproteobacteria; order Burkholderiales; family Burkholderiaceae; genus Caballeronia; species Caballeronia sp. Lep1P3. Next base: position 724,361 of record NZ_CP084267.1, read on the forward strand.
ATCGCCACTGAAGCCGAGATGGTGCAACGCTTCGGCGTGAGCCGGACAGTGGTACGCGAAGCGTTGTCGCGCCTGCAAGCGGCCGGTCTCGTCGAGACACGGCATGGCATCGGCACGTTCGTATGCGAGAGCGTGACGCAACCGCTGCTACAGCTCGATCCCGCCGATGTCGCTGGATCGATGGACGCGCTCGCGATTCTCGAACTACGCATCAGCCTCGAAACCGAAAGCGCCGGACTGGCGGCGATGCGCCGCGACGCCGCGCGGCTTGCAACGATGCGCTCGGCCCTCGAAGACTTCGCGAAGCGCGTCGACGAAGTCTCCGGCACGCTCTCGCCCGATTTCCGCTTTCACCTTGAGATCGCGCACGCGACGGGTAACCGGTACTTCGTGGAGATCATGGAACATCTCGGAGTCCGAATGTTTCCGCGCACACGCTTGACCGCCACTTCCATACCGCAGGAAGAATACGCCGACTACCTGCTCCGCGTGAATCGAGAGCACGAACAGATCGCCGACGCCATCGAGCGCGGCGATGCCGATTCCGCGCGCACCGCGATGCGCCTGCATCTGATCAATAGCCGCGAGCGGCTTCGCCGGGCGCAACGCTGAGTGAACCTGCGCGGCGAGCGAAGCAGCATGACGGAAATAGCGTGCGCTGACTTCGTTGGACGCCGCACTCGCAGATGCCGCGAGCCGCTCGCATAAAGCAAATGACCTTCGTATGACGTCCGTCGTCGCGGGCCTCGCACAACGCGTCGACGTCTGGATATGCTTCGGTGTCCAAATATATTTGGACATCGTGCGCATGAGGCGCCCTACTTCCGACGGCCGCCATCTCGCCGAGCTTCTTGCGCAACCGCGAAGCCACGCCAAACAGCCCGCGCGGGCGCGACGAGGCGGCCATGCGCTTGCAACGACGCGCAGGAACGTCGCCATCGTCGCAAGGCGCTCGATCATCCTGCCGATGAAGATCATCCGCCACGCTTCGTCGCGCGTCATGCGGTCCGCTTGCGCGCCGCTGATCGCGAGAAGCTGCGTGGAGAGATGTTCGAGCGCGGCCGCCAGCATCACGCGGTCATAGTCTCGGGCCGCATCGGGCAGTACAAGCCCGAGCCGCGCGAGCGCATCGCCGAAGTCATTGCGCGCGGCGAGGATGGTGCGCCAGTGATCGGTGGACAGCCTGTCGCGTATCTCGCCGCAAGCGCGCGCCTGAAGTAAGTCTCGCTGAATGGTCCTGGACTCAGGAGCGATATGAGGCGCATCGCGCGCTTCGCCTTCGTCCTCGCGCATCGTTGCGCGCGCTTCATGCGCGAGCGTCGCGACGAGTTGCGCATACGTTTCCGCGAGCCGCTTGACATGCATCGCGCGGAACGGCTCCGTGAATAGACGCGCAACGATCATGCGATTTCCGAGCGCGTAGCCGAGCCCAGACGGCGCTTCGGTGCGATGCGAGATGACCGTCCATGCACCGGATGGCGAGCGCACGAGATCGACCGCGACGATCTGCAGATACCGCCCTCCAGGCGGCATATAGCCCTTCATCGCGCGTAGATAGCCGGGATGCCCGAACACGAGCGCGCCGGGCAACAGTCCGCGCTGCAGGAGCGTGTGCGCCATAGGTATCGGCGACGATGGCTTCCATCAATCGCGCACGCTGAACGACGCGCGTTCGATTACCGCCCACTCGCTTTCGCCGATCAGCAAGGGCAATAGGTCGAGCGACCATGCGCGCGGCTTGCCGTTGTCCGCATAGACGTTGCACGTGATGTCGTTGCCGCGCACTTGCCGGGCGACGGCGGCCACGCCATCGTCGAGCCGCGTTATGCCGTGCTCGCCGAGCAGTTCGAAGAAGCGGCGCCACGGCGCACGCATCTGTCCCGACGCATCGCGCAGTTCGTCCCAATGCCCCTCGCGCGCGGGCAACGTGCGCAAGCGCGATAAGGCATCGTTGCCGTTGGCCGTGTCATCGAACGGCAGTGTCGATTGAAAGGCCAAGGTCGTCTCGTGTTTATTGAATACCGGCTGCGCTCGATGGCCGCTCAACGATGCCGCAGGTCCAGCGTGAACGGGAATTCGAGGCCGCGCTCGCGATGCTGCACGTGCACTGCGCCGGGCGTATGTCCGCTCGCGAAAAAGCGCGCACGCCGGCGGCTTTCGGCTTCGTAGGCGTTCACGGGGAACGTTAGATAGTTGCGCCCGCCCGGATGCGCGACGTGATATTGGCATCCGCCGATTGCGCGGCCCGTCCATGTATCGACGATATCGAAGGTCAGCGGCGCGTGCGCGCCAATGGTCGGATGCAGCGACGCGGCTTGCGACCACGCGCGAAAACGCACGCCCGCCACGTACTCGCTGATGCGCCCTGTCGGTTGCAGCGGCAACCGCTCGCCATTGACCGTGACGACATGCCGATCGCCGTTGAGCCCGAGCACGCGCACTTCGAGCCTTTCGACAGACGAATCCACATAACCCACGGTACCGCCGATCGCGCCTTCCTCGCCGAGGACGTGCCACGGCTCCAGCGCATTGCGAATGGTGAGCGCGATGCCATTCGTTTCATACGCGCCGACAAGTGGAAAACGGAATTCAAAATGCGGTTCGAACCAATTCCGTTCGAACGCAAAGCCCGTTTCGCGCAAGTCGGCCAGCACGTCGTCGAAATCCATCTGCACGAAAGCGCCCAGCATGAAACGGTCGTGGAGCTCGGTGCCCCAGCGCGTGAGCCGCGTGCGATACGGCGCCTCCCAGAAGCGAGCGACGAGCGCGCGCAACAGGAGTTGTTGCACGAGGCTCATGCGCGCGTGCGGTGGCATTTCGAAGCCGCGTAATTCGAGCAGACCGAGCCGCCCCGTTGGTTCGTCGGGCGAATAGAGCTTGTCGATGCAGAATTCGGCGCGGTGCGTGTCGCCGGTTACGTCGGTCAGAATGTTGCGCAAAATGCGATCGATAAGCCATGGCGGCACCACGGCGCTGCCTCGTCCGCCAAGCGAATCGATCTGGTGCTGCAGTTCCGCAAACGCTATTTCCAGCTCGTAGACCTGATCGTTGCGCGCTTCGTCCACGCGGGGCGCCTGGCTCGTCGGGCCGATGGACAGGCCGGAAAAGAGCATCGAAAGCGAGGGATGGTTATGCCAGTACGCGATAAGGCTCGCGAGCAGGTCCGGGCGTCGCAGGAACGGACTGTCAGGCGGCGTGGCCCCGCCCAGCACGAAGTGATTCCCGCCTCCGGTGCCGGTGTGCCGTCCATCGAGCATGAATTTCTCGGGACTCAGATAGCACTCGTGCGCCGCGCCGTAGAGAAACTCGGTGCGCTCCATGAGTTCCTTCCAATTCGATGCCGGATGAATGTTCACTTCGATGACGCCGGGGTCGGGCGTGACCTGCAGCATCTTGAGACGCGCATCGCGCGGCGGCGGATAGCCTTCGATGATGACGGGTATCGCGAGATCGGCGGCCGTGGCGTCGACGGCGGCAAGCAGATCGAGGTAGTCGTCGATTGCAACGAGCGGCGGCATGAACACATGCATCAGCTTGTTGCCGTTCTCGCCCTTCTCGAGCGTCGCGGCTTCGACTTTAGGGCCGGCGGCGCGAGCCGGATCGCGCGCTTCCAAGCACACCGCCGTGCGTGCGATCCAGCCGGCCGACTCCCCTCGTTCGGGCACGCGACCGGTGTCGGCGCTCAGCGCTTCTCGTGGCATTTTGCGTTTTGCATGCTGCGCGCCGGATGCAATATCCGATTTCGGGCATTGCATGCGTAGCTCGGCGGCGCGCCGGCGCGGAGTCGGCGGCCCGAACGGATCGCGTTCGTGCGGCCACGGATAGTCGCTCTCCGACACCCACGGCAGAGAGTCCAGCGGCAAGCGATAGCCCATCGGTGAATCGCCGGGAACGAGGTACATGCGCTCGTCGCGGAAGAACCACGGACCGGTGGTCCAGCGCGACGGCCCCGATCCGCCGGCGTCGTCCCGCGCGATCGGCAGCGCATATCCCGTCACCGAAGACAAACCGGAATCGAACACCTGGCGCAAGCGCACGCGCTCGAGTTCGTCGTCGAGACGCGAATCGAACGGATCGACGTTCACCGGAAGGCGCCGCTCGCGCCACAGGTAGTACCAGGTGTCCTCGTATCCGGGCTGAATGAATTTTGTATCCAAAGATAGCTTGCCCGCGAGATGACGGATGAAGCGCGCCGCATCGTCCGCCGTATAACTCGCGGGCCGGCGCTCGTCGGCAAGAAGGTCCGGATTTTCCCAGCAAGGTCCGCCGTCGGCTCGCCAGAACAGCGAGAGCGCCCAGCGCGGCAACTGCTCGCCCGGATACCACTTGCCTTGCCCCATATGCAGAAAACCACCCGCGCCGTATTGCCGGCGCAGCTTGTCCATCAGCGCTACGGCGTAGGCGCGCTTGGTAGGCCCGAGCGCATCGGTGTTCCATTCCGGTGCGTCGCGGTCGCGCGCGCAGACGAAAGTCGGCTCGCCACCCATCGTGAGCCGCACGTCGGATGCATCCAGTTGCGCATCCACCTGCGCCCCCACGCGCAAGACCGCGGCCCAGTCTTCCTCGCTATAGGGCTTCGTTACGCGCGGCGTCTCGCGCACGCGGGCAATCGACATCTCGTGGCTGAACTCGACCTCGCATTCGTCGACTGCACCGGAAACGGGCGCCGCGCTACCCGGCTCGGGCGTACATGCAACCGGAATGTGGCCTTCGCCTGCGAGCAGGCCCGATGTGGTGTCCAGGCCGATCCAGCCCGCGCCCGGCAAAAACACTTCGCACCATGCATGCAGATCGGTGAAGTCCGCTTCGGTGCCGCTAGGACCATCGAGCGACTTGATATCGGGCGCGAGCTGCAACAGATAGCCCGACACAAAACGCGCCGCAAGTCCGAGATGCCTTAGCGTCTCGACGAGCAGCCAGCCCGAATCGCGGCAAGAACCCACAGCGCTCTCAAGCGTCTCCTCGGGCGTCTGCACGCCCGGTTCCATGCGAAGCAGGTAGCGGATCTCGCGCGCAAGCCGTTGATTGAGGCCGACAAGAAAATCCACCGTCGGTTGCGCTGCGCGGTCTATGCTCTCGACGAAGGCCGCAAAGCGCGGCGTCATCGCGCGCTTGACCATGTAAGGCGCGAGATCGCGATGCAGCTCCGGCGCATAACTGAAGGGAAACGTTTCCGCAGACGGCTCGAGAAAGAAATCGAACGGGTTATAGACGGCCATCTCTGCGACGAGGTCCACCGTCACCGTGAACTCACGCGTCTTCTCGGGAAAGACGAGGCGCGCCTGATAATTCGCAAAGGCATCCTGCTGCCAGTTGATGAAGTGTTCTGCCGGCTCGACGCGCATCGAGAAAGACAGGATCGGCGTGCGGCAATGCGGTGCCGGCCGCAAGCGGACCACCTGCGGCGAAAGACCCACGAACCGGTCATAGCGATATTGCGTGACATGGTTCAACGCGACACGAATGGACACTCCAACTCCTTTTCTCGGTTTTCACGCTTGCGCGCATTGTCTTCGACAGCGCACGCCGGCGGCACGTTCTTTGCAATGCTCGGCCTGACTAACGCAATCTCTGCCTCTACCACCTGTTTCGGCGCATACGATGAAGACCTTCCACTGCAACCGCTGCGATCAGCTGGTGTTTTTCGAAAACACCCATTGCGAGAATTGCGGCGCGCAACTCGGCTATGTTCCCGAACTGAGTCAGATCAGCGCATTCGACGTCACGAAAGATGGCAAGTGGCAGAGCCTGCATCCGCTCGCTAAAGATTTGCTTTACCGCCCTTGCTACAACTATGCGGTCGAGAACGTCTGCAACTGGATGGTTCGCGCCGATTGCGAAGAAACACTGTGCGCGTCGTGCCAACTGACGAGCACCATCCCCAATCTCGCGACGCCGGAAAACCGACTCTACTGGTATCGCCTCGAAGCCGCCAAGCGCCGTCTGCTCTACACGCTTGCCGATCTTGGCCTGACTGTCCAGTCGCGCCAGCAAGACCCTGAACACGGCCTCGAATTTCAGTTTCTCCAAGGCGACGCGGAAGGGCACGGTGTAATGACAGGCCATAGCAACGGCATCATTACGCTCAACGTCGCGGAGGCAGACGACGCGCATCGCGAGAGAGTACGCTCCGCGCTTCACGAGCCGTATCGCACGCTGCTCGGTCATTTTCGTCATGAAACGGGGCACTATTTCTTTGACCGCCTGATTGCCGATACCCCGCGCATCGCGCCGTTTCGCACCGCTTTCGGCGACGAGCAACAGGACTATGCCGCCGCGCTCGATCGTCACTACAAGGAAGGCCCGCCGCCGAACTGGGCGGAGAACTACATCAGCGCCTACGCCACGATGCATCCGTGGGAAGACTGGGCTGAAACGTGGGCGCACTATCTGCATATCGTCGATACGCTCGACACCGCTGTGTCCTGCGGCCTCGCGCTCGTGCCGGACAGTCCACACGAACCCACGCTTACGGACCAGACGCCAATCGAGGAAACCACTTTCGATAACCTCATGAAGCGCTGGTTTCCGCTGACCTATGTGCTCAACAGTCTCAACCGCAGTCTCGGCATGCCGGACGGCTATCCGTTCGCGCTCGCACCGCCCGTGATAGACAAGCTGCGCTTCGTGCATCGTGTCGTGGCGGCGGCCGCAAAGCGCTAAAGGCACGGCTTAGCTCGACGAGCTTTGCGACTGGAATTGCGATTGCGTCTCTGCAGATGATGTCTGCGGCGCTAGCGGTGCTTCAGGCGCTTCATGATCTTCGGGCGCAAGAGGCAAGAGAAACTCGCGACTGATGGTGCTCGCGAGTTGGTTCACTCGCGCGAGGAAATCGACGAGATAGGCATGCAGCCCGCCTTGCAGAATGTCGCCGATATCCGCGCCCCGAATCTCTGCGCTCAGTTTCACCGCCAGCCGCGCGGCTGCGCTATCGCGTCCTTGAGTGACATGCGCCACGAGTTGCTCGGCCTCCGCGATGCTTGCCGCCAGCGAACGGGGCCAATCGCGGTAAAGAATCAGCAAGTCCGCCACGCGCTCGGGCGTGATGACATCGCGATAAACCCTTCGATACACCTCGAATCCGGATACCGAGCCAAGCACCGCCGTCCAGTGGTGGTAATCGAACGGCTGCGCGGACGTATCCGCGCGCTGCTCCATCATTTCGAATTTAACGTCGAGAATACGCGCCGTATTGTCCGCGCGTTCGATGAACGTCCCTAAACGCATGAAGTGGAAAGCGTCGTCTTTTACGAGCGTCCCGAGTTGCACGCCGCGCGAGAGATGCGAGCGAAATTTGACCCACTCGAAGAACGCATACGGCTCGCGTTCAAGAATGCCATCGGCAAGCATGCGCTGACAATCGAGCCACGTCGTATTGAGCGTTTCCCATAGCTCGCTATTGGTCGAGCTACGCACCGCACGCGCGTTTTCCCGTGCCGCGCGCAGGCAGCTCACGATCGACGAGGGATTCGACATGTCGCGCACCATGAAGTCGATGACATCGCGGCTCCTCATCGTCCGGTGCGCAGCCGAATACGTGCCGCTCAATTCGGAAATAGACAGCATCGCGCGCCAGCCCAATTCGGCATATTCGTCGGACTGCGGCAAGAGCGAGAGCTGGTAATTCGCGTCTAGCATGCGCGCGGTGTTTTCGGCGCGTTCGGTATAGCGCGCCATCCAGAAAAGATGATCCGCGGTGCGGCTAAGCATGGATAGTCTCGCTCGTATGTTTTGGTGATTCCTCAGCGCGCGCCTAGCGTTCCAGCACCCATGTGTCCTTGGTGCCGCCGCCTTGCGACGAATTGACGACGAGCGAGCCTTCTCGCAATGCCACGCGCGTGAGACCGCCCGGCACCATGCGGACCTCGGTGCCCGACAACACGAACGGACGCAGGTCGATATGGCGCGGCGCAATTCCCGCTTCGACATACGTAGGGCAAGTGGAAAGCGCGAGCGTTGGCTGCGCGATGTATTTGTCGGGATTGGCCTTGAGCGCCGCGCGAAAAGCCTCTATCTGCGCGCTTGTCGATGACGGTCCGACCAACATGCCATAACCGCCCGCGCCGTGCGTTTCCTTGACGACGAGTTCGGGCAAGTGATCGAGCACGTACTTGAGATCGTCGGCCTTGCGGCACATCCACGTCGGCACGTTGTTGAGAATCGGCTCCTCACCGAGATAGAAGCGCACCATGTCCGGCACGTAGGGATAAATGGATTTGTCGTCGGCTATGCCCGTTCCCACTGCATTGCAAAGAGAGACATTGCCCGCCCTGTACGCGGAGATCAGACCCGCCACGCCCAGGGCGGAATCCGCGCGAAAGACGAGTGGGTCGAGAAAGTCATCGTCGATGCGCCGATAGATGACGTCGACTTTCTGCGGCCCATGCGTCGTTCGCATGTAGACGTGATCGTTTTCGACGAAGAGGTCCTGCCCCTCCACCAACTCCACGCCCATTTGCTGCGCAAGAAAAGCATGCTCGAAATAGGCCGAGTTATACATGCCGGGCGTCATCACGACGATGGTGGGATGGTCGGCTGCGGCAGGCGCGGCTGCGCGCAACGTATCGAGCAGCAAGTCCGGATAGTGCGTCACGGGCGCGACGCGGTTACGCGCGAACAGATCGGGAAAGAGCCGCATCATCATCTTGCGGTTTTCCAGCATGTACGAGACGCCCGATGGCACGCGCAGATTGTCTTCGAGCACATAGAACTCGCCTTGCCCGGCGCGCACGATATCGATGCCCGCGATGTGGGCATAGATGTTCCGCGCGACATCGACGCCGCGCATCTGCGGCCGATACTGCGCGTTGCCTATGATCTGCGCTTCGGGAATGATGCCGGCACGAAGGATGTCCTGGTCGTGGTAGATGTCGTGGATGAAGCGATTCAGCGCATTCACCCGTTGTCGAAGGCCCCGCTCCAGCGCCTTCCATTCGTCGGCGGGAAAGATGCGCGGTATGACATCGAAGGGAATGGTGCGCTCGGGAATCATGCCCGGCACGTCGCTCGTGCCATAGACGGCGAATGTGATTCCCACGCGGCGAAAATTCAGATCGGCTTCGGCACGCTTGATCTCGATGTGCTGATCGCTTTGCGCACTCAACCAGTCCATGAATTCCCGGTAATGCGTGCGCGTCGCACCGACGCCGCGAAAAGCCGAAGCCGGCACTCCGCGCGCCTCTAGGTCGTTGCGCTCGAACATCTCGTTGAAGAAGACTTGCGTCATGGCCGGTCTTTCCTGTCAAGTGCGTCGTGGGACGGCAATCCTTTTTGGTTAATGTTCTGGTTGCACTCGCAATGACTTGAAGAGCCTGACGATGTGGCTTGCCCGCATGATCGTTCGATACGCTCGGCAAGCGTTTCATAGGCGACCTCTAAGCGCGCGATGCCGGTTGCAGTTTTTGCATCGATTGCGCGGGTGGCCCAGTGCCGCAATGGAACGAGCAACTTCAATGCCATGAATAGCTTTGCGCTAACTGCTTGAAACATCGTGGCGTCGTTGCGCCGCCGTGCGTTTCTGCACCAAATGGGCGCGCCATTGCTGGATGCGCATAGTGCGCGTGACGGTCGCGTGCCACACCGAGGTGCGTTGCCTGCGCCTGGCGGCGCAGCGCCGGTATCATAGGCGTCTTACCGCCTTGCCCGATCGTCCATGAATACACCTTCCGCAAGCTCAGTGCGTCCGCCTTTGCGAGAACTTACGCCGCTAGAAGCGCGTGTGCTTGGCGTGCTCGTCGAGAAGCAGCACACGGTCCCGGATACCTATCCGCTATCGCTCAATTCGCTCACCGCGGGCTGCAATCAGAAAACGGCGCGCGCTCCGGTCATGAACGTCAGCGAAGATGAAGTGCTGACCACCATCGACGGTCTCAAGCGCCTTTCGCTCGTCATCGAAGGCAGCAGCAGCCGCGTCCCGCGCTTCGAGCACAACGTTCAGCGCGTCCTTGGGGTGCCGAGCCAATCCGTCGCCTTGCTTGCCACGCTTTTCTTGCGCGGACCTCAAACCGCCGCCGAACTGCGTGCGAACAGTGCACGCCTGCATGGTTTCGCGGATATATCGTCAGTCGAAAGTTTCCTTGAAGAGCTTGCGACAAACGATCCGCCGCGTGTCGTAAAGTTGCCACGCGTGCCGGGCGAGCGCGAAAGCCGCTGGATGCATCTGCTGTGCGGCGAAGTGAGCGCTCCGGATACTCCCGTTGGCGAAGCGTCCGCCAGCGAGTCGTATTCGCTCTCGGAATTCGAGGCACTCAAGGCAGAACAGAAACGCCTCGTTCATGAAGTGGCTCTCTTGCGGGCAATGGTCGAGCGTATGGCTAGCGAATTAGGCATCGAGATTGGCAAATCGTCGCCTGAAGCGTGATGCATCCGCTGACGCCCGCGCCCCTCGTCACTATGATTCATTCGCATCCCATCCGCGATAGACTTGCCAGAACTCATCCCGCACTCGACGCCACTTCTCTCCCAATCGCCGATGAACGACATCGTCTCGCTTGACGCAATCGCCTTATCTAAAGCGATTCATGCGCGCAAACTCTCCTGCGTCGAAGTCATGCGCGCCTATTTGGCGCAAACAGACCGCTTCAATCCGCAGGTCAATGCAATCGTCGCCATGCAGGATCGCGAATCGCTCGAGGCGCTCGCACGCGAGCGGGACGACCAATTGGCGCGCAATCAAAGCCTCGGCCCCTTGCATGGATTTCCTCAAGCGCCCAAGGACATTCTGCCCGTCGCAGGCATGGTGACGACCAAGGGCTCGCCAATTTTCGCAGGCCAGATCACGCAAGCAGACGCTATCGTCTATGAGCGTATGCGACGCGCCGGCGCGATATTCTTCGGGCGCACCAATTCTCCTGAATTCGGTCTGGGCGGCCACACTTATAACCCGGTGTACGGCACGACGCGCAATGCGTTCGACGTTTCGCGGTCGGCAGGCGGCAGCAGCGGAGGCGCGGCGGTGGCCGTCGCGCTGCGCATGCTGCCCTTCGCCGATGGCTCGGACATGATGGGATCGCTTAGAACGCCCGCCGCTTTCAACAATGTGTTCGGATTTCGCACGTCGCCGGGATGCGTACCTTATGCGCCAAGCGACGATGTGTTCTTTCAGCAATTCAGCGTCGTGGGACCGATAGCGCGAACGGTCGAAGACCTGGGCTTATTGCTTTCGGTTCAGGCCGGATTCGATGCGCGCGCACCGCTCTCGCGTCGAAGCGACAACGCTCCTGATTTCGCTCGCGAGCTGGAGCGCGACATGCGAGGAACACGCATCGGATGGCTAGGCGACCTCGGCGGCCGTCTCCCGATGGAAACCGGCTTGCTGAACACTTGCGCTTCGGCATTGCGCCACTTCGAAACGGCGGAATGCATAGTGGAATCGGCCAAAATAGAATTCGACTTCGAGCGGTTGTGGCAAGCGTGGCTCGATTTGCGCAGCTTCACTTTTGCGGGCGTGAATGCACCGCTTTATCGCGACGACGCAAAGCGGGCAAAGCTAAAGCCCGAAGCGGTATGGGAGATAGAGCGCGGTTTGCGACTTTCCGGCGAGGACGTCTACCGCGCGGTGCGCGACCGTTCGGCGTGGTATCAGGCCATCAACGGCCTCTTCGAACGCTTCGACTTTTTAGTCATGCCCGCGACACAGGTATTTCCATTCGATGCAGCGCTCGATTGGCCGCATGCCATTGGTGATTGCGCAATGGATACGTATCACCGTTGGATGGAAGCGGTGATCCCGGCAACGATGGCCTCACTGCCGGCGCTTTGCGCACCGGCCGGCTTCGGTCCCAATGGATTGCCGGCCGGATTGCAGATCATCGGCGCTGTGCAAATGGACCTTGCCGTCTTGCAAATGGGATCAGCCTATGACCGGGCAAGCGGCTATTCGCGCATTCGCAGTCCTTTACTCGACTAAAGGCTGAAAGAAGCACCGCGTCTTTTCAGGCGGCCACGCGCGCGTTCGTTGGAGCCAAAAAGCACAAGCCCCTGGCTGAACATATGCCGCTCATCCAGCGATATGGAGTGGAACGCAATGCATGGATTACCGCTTGGCGCGCTATTCCAATGCGTCATCGCACGACGCGAGGGCGAGCGCAAGAATCATTGCGCCACTATTGAGCGGGACGGAACTGCCGACGCGCCGTGGGCGATAAACCGGTTGGCCGCGGCGAATGGCCTGACCGCTCAGCGCACACACGCCGCGCTTGCGCGCCGTGCAAAGCGCCCACACTTGCTCCGAATAATTGAACGATGTCGGATCGTGCCACGACAACGCAAGCGTCGATTCGCTCAAGCGCTCGAGTAACCGAATGTTCACGCAGCGCGCGCCGTGCGGCTCATCCGTTTCGGCCAAGCCACCACGCACGAGCGACCGTCCAAACGCAGATCGCCTCTCGCCGGGTTCGTCATGGCGGCTCGATCGATCATCGAGCATGGCGAGCGTACGGCTCCACGGATCCACCAGAGAGGGATGCTTCATGCTCCGCTCCTGCTTGCCGCAATGCGCGCCGGTCCCGCATTGCGTGTCGATTTGTCTGGATAGCGCGCACCACCGATCCATGCGCGCCCCGCTCGTTCGATGACCGTTCCTAGGGTAGTACACCTTAGGATGTGTTTGTTTTATTTTCTTGCCCGCGTTTTGTCGAAGCGGCTGCGCGGAGTTCATCGGAAACGACAGAGCAGTGGACGATACGAACGAACGTTCGATTATGCATACGTGACTAGCGTAAGTCCTATGCCCGGTTCCCCACTTTTCCGCACTCATCGAGGATGCGCAATATCGCGGATTTCTGACAAAATAAAACCAGCGAACCGGAAAACCTCTGTCGAATCATGGCAAGCAAGCTCTCCATCAACGCGACTATTTCGGCGGACCGTGCTTCCGTCAGCTTCGTCGCCTTCTCGCGTGAGCGCGAGATTCAATGCAATATCACGCGAAAAGCGTTGGAGCAGTGCTTCTGGGCGCCCGCCGGTGCAAGCGACGAGCGCCTTCTCAAGGCGCTGTGCGATGGCTACGAGCGCATCAGCGCTCGCGTGCATCGTAAGTTTCTGGCGCATCCGTCGAATTCCATCCATCTGGACGTCATCGACTTTTCTTCCTGATACGCCATAGCCGAGCGGCAAAAACGGCGCAACTAGCGCGCCGCTTCAGTCGCCTTGCGCAACTTCGCCACGTCTTCCACCTTGACCGCCGCCGTATTGTTGTTCCAAGCCGCGCGAATGAACGTCACCACGTCCGCAATCTGCTGATCATTCAGCACGGGCGCGTATTTCGGCATCGGGTAAGGTGCTGGCACGCCCTGAATCACGAGATCGGCGGTTCCATTCAGCGTCACGTTGATGAGAGAAGACGCGTCTTTTTCCAGCACATTCGGATTACCTGCAAGCGGCGAGAGCATTGGCGCAAAGCCGCGGCCGTCCGCTCCGTGGCAATGCATGCAGAACGCCGCATAAACGCGCGCGCCGGCGTCGTTCGGGGCCGGCCTTGCCAACGATACCTTCGTCGCTTTCGGATCGTATGAATAAGGGGCGCCGCCGTTCCCGCCCGCAGCCGGCAAAGACTTGAGATAGCGGGCCATCGCGGTAATATCGCCGTCGCTCATTGCTTGCGTGCTGTTGTTTATCACGCTCGTCATCGATCCGAACGCCGTTGCATGCGCGTTCGCGCCGGTCTTCAGAAACGTGGCGAGATCCTCTTCGCTCCAGCGTCCGAGACCGGTATTGTGCTCGCCTGTCAGATTGGAGCCGAACCAGTTGTCGAGCACGCCGCCTGTCAGATAAAGCGTGCTGCTTTCATCGAGGCCCCTCTCCTGGAATGCGATGCCGCGCGGCGTATGGCACGCCCCGCAGTGCCCGAGTCCTTGAGTGAGATAGGCGCCGCGATTCCACACGACGTCCTTGCCGGGCTTCGTCTTATAGACGCCTTTGTCGAGAAACACCGCGTTCCATAGCTTCAACGGCCAGCGCATATTGAGCGGCCATTTCATGTCCGGTTCGCGGTTCGCCTGCCTGACCGGCGTGACGCCATGCATGAAGTACGCATAGAGCGCGTGCATGTCATCGTCATTGACTTTGGCGTAAGACGGGTAAGGCATCGCCGGATAAAGATTGTGGCCGTCTTTAGCCACGCCTTCACGCAGCGCGCGCGCAAAATCCTCTTCGCTATAGCGGCCAATTCCCGTATCCGGGTCCGGCGTGATGTTCGTCGTATAGATGGCGCCTAGCGGCGTCATCATCGGCAAGCCGCCTGCCATTAACTTGCCGCGCGGGGCCGAATGACACGCGATGCAGTCGCCCGCTTTGGCGAGATAAGCGCCGCGCGCCACGAGCGTATCGTTGGCCGAGTCCGCGTGCGCCGCCAAGGGCGCTGCGGCAAGCAACACATTCATCGCAAGCAGCGCGGCTTTGAAAGGCTTCAAGGCGTTTTTCATGGCTGATCTCCTCATGCGCTGCGCAACTGGTTGCCGACCGGTAATTGCCTGAGTCGCTTGCCCGTTGCGGCATGAATCGCATTGGTGATCGCAGGCGCGAGTGCCGCCGTGCCCGGCTCGCCTATTCCGCCAGGCGCTTCGGTGCTCTTGACGATATGCACTTCGATAGGCGGCGTTTCGTCGATGCGCAGCATGCGGTAATCGGTGAAATTGCTCTGTTCCACGCGACCGTTCCTGATCGTGATTTCGCTATACAGCGCCGCCGTAATGCCGAAGATAATGCCGCCCTGCACTTGCGCTTCGACCGTATTGGGATTGACCACCATGCCGCAATCGACCGCGCATACGATGTGGTCCACGCGCACGGCGCCGTCCTTGTCGACGGTGACATCCGCGACCATCGAGAAGAAACTGCCGAATGCATGCATCACCGATACTCCGCGCCCCTGGCCCTGCGCCACCGCACGCTTGCCCCAGCCCGCCGCTTGCGTCGCGACATCGAGCACGTTGCGCGCACGCGGCGTTTTGCCGAGCAAATCGCGGCGATATTGAACGGGATCGATCTTCGCCTGCGCTGCGAGTTCGTCGATAAAGCTCTCGACGACGAACGTGCCGCGCGTCGGTCCCACGCCGCGCCAGAACGCAGTGGGAATGTTTCGCGGCTCCTGTCGCACATAGTCGACGACCTGATTCGGCAAGTCATAAGGCAAGTCCGCCGCGACCTCGATCGCATCCGGATCGATGCCGTTCTTGACGGCAGGCGGCGCAAAGCGAGAGAGAATCGATGAACCCACGATGCGGTGCGTCCACGCGATCGGCTTGCCGTTTGCATCGAGCGCGGCAGAGAGTTTGTCGTAGTAATACGGGCGATACAGGTCGTGCTGAATGTCTTCCTCGCGCGTCCATGTCACCTTGACCGGCACGCCAAGCTGCTTGCCGATCTTGAGCGCTTGCGTCGCCATGTCGTATTCGAGGCGCCTGCCGAAGCCGCCGCCTAGCAAATGGTTATGCACGGCGATCTTCTCAGGCGGCAGTCCGGTTGCCTGAACGCCCGCACCGAGAATGCGCGTCGGAACCTGTGTGCCGATCCAGATATCGCAGGCGTCGGGGCGCACATGCACCGTGCAGTTGACCGGTTCCATCGTCGCGTGCGCAAGAAAGGGCTGCTGATACACCGCGTCGACGCGCGTCTTGCCGTCCGCAAAGCCCTTGCCGACGTCGCCGTCCTTGCGTGCCACCGCACCCTGTCTTTGCGATGCCTTCGCCAGGTCATCGATGATCTGCTGCATCGACACGTTGGCGCCCGGACCTTCGTCCCATTGAATGGAGAGCGCTGCCGCACCGCGTTTAGCTGCCCACGTATGATCGCCGACGACGGCAACGCCATTGTCGAACTTGATGACTTGCCTTACGCCGGGGATTTTCTTCGCGTTGGCATCGTCGACCGAGGCGAGCTTGCCGCCAAAGACCGGGCAATTGACGATGGCCGCATAGACCATATTCGGCAAGCGCACGTCCAGTCCGAAGAGCGCTGTGCCATCCACTTTCTCTGGCGAATCCAGGCGCTTTACCTGCGTGCCGATGATCTTGAAGTCTTTGGCGTCCTTGAGCTTGATTTCTTTCGGAACGGGCATCTGAGCGGCGGCCTGAGCGAGTTCGCCGTAGCTTGCGCTGCGACCGCCGGATGCCTGTACCACCTTGCCGTCTTGCGCGCGGCATGTGGATGCATCGCACTGCCATTGCTGCGCGGCCGCTGCGACCAGCATCATGCGTGCAGCCGCGCCGGCCTTGCGCATCGGCTCCCATGCGTATCGCACGGATGTCGAGCCGCCTGTCAATTGGCCGCCCAATAAGGGATCGCTGAAAAGTTTTTCGTTGGGCGGCGCGTGATCGATCGTCACGCTGTCGAGCGGCACTTCGAGTTCTTCGGCAATCAGCATCGGCAAAGACGTATAGACGCCCTGTCCCATTTCCACTTTGGGAATGATGAGGACGACCTTGCCGCTCCTGTCGATTTGAATGAAGGCGTTAGGCGCAAAGATGCCCTCCTGGGGCGTTTCGATGCCATCGCCGCCGATGACGGACTTGCCTTGACTTTGCCCTTGGCCCTGGTTCTGGCTTGCGGCCGGCAAGCTGAAGCCGATCAGGAATCCGCCGCTCGCGGTAACGCCCGCTGTAAGGCCTAGCTTGAGAAACGAGCGGCGAGAGAAGCCAGCGGAAGCCGCGTGACGTCCCGCTTCGAGAAGTCCTCGGGACATGTCACGCCTCCTTCGCCGCTTGCTTGATGGCCGCGCGAATGCGGTTATACGTTCCGCAGCGGCAGATGTTGCCGGCCATCGCGGCATCGATATCGGAATCGGTCGGATGTGGAACGGTCGCGATCAGCGCGGCGGCGGACATCACTTGTCCGGACTGGCAGTAGCCGCACTGAACGACATCGAGCTGACGCCAGGCGTTCTGCACCTTCTTGCCCGCGGGCGTGGCGCCGACGGCTTCGATCGTCGTCACTTTGCGCTCGCCGATGGCCGCGACCGGAAGGACGCAAGAGCGCACCGCAACGCCATCCAGATGTACCGTGCACGCGCCGCATTGCGCGATGCCACAGCCGAACTTGGTACCTGTGAGGCCGACGAGATCGCGTAATACCCAGAGTAGCGGCATGTCGGGCGGCGCATCCACGGTGTAAGACTGGCCATTGATGGAAAGCGTAGTCATTAAGCAGCTCCGGCTTTATACGTTTGTGATCAGCGAATGGCAGCGATGGCTAGCTATTTCGATGCCGGGCATTGGCCTGCAGCAACGGGCGTTACTTGGCGGATTGAATATCGCCGTATGCAAGGCGACTGGTTGCGCATCGCAAGGCTCGGCGATTGTAGCGCCGCATTGGAAAACGGGCTTGAATGACAGAAGGCTTACGCGCTTGGCGCCTAGCCTTCTTGACTATTGATACGGATGGTTTGCGGATTGACAGTTAGTTGCGCGGCCAACGCCGTTGCATCGCGCTATTCAATTAGCGAATCACTTCCCAATTGGCATAGAACATTCGGCGCACAGAAATCACGCTCGAGCGCACGCCTTTGACAAGCGCGCTCAGAACCCCGGTAGAGCGCGTCGGACGGAGGACGTCGAGGAAGACGCAATGGCGCAGGCGGTCAGACTCATTGACCGACTGATGCACGAGCGTGTCGTCGAAGATAAAGAGCGGATCATCGTGCCCAAATGACGACGCCCCGCTACGGCGATGAAGACACGCTCATCGCGCACGGGCTGAAGGTTATAGAGGCAGCGCAACGTCAATCGCAGAGGCCCGTAATGCACCGACGTACTCTGCCGCTCGTTGAACACCGATACACCGATCGTCTGCACGCATTCGAAATGGCGCGCCAGCTCGGGCAAGTCAAGCGAGCTTTCGATCGCCACGCCATATCATCGCGCGAAGCACATGCCACGCCGCTTGTCCGACATTTGCGCTGCCAGCCGTTGCTGCACGAGCGGAAGATTGTGGCTGAACGCTGCGATGACGTAGCGGATTTCTTCCTGATGGCCTACGGGCAAATCGCTTGGCGCATAAATGCCGCGATTGCGCTTGCAAAGCAAATCGACGAAGAGATTGACAGGCGAAAGCACCCAAGTCAGCAAGCCAATTGCCAAAGAAATAGCGGCGCCAACTGCGCATGTCGAACTGTCGGCTACGCTGGAAATCCGCCAGGCCGCAGGCGATGAACGGGATCGCAAAGGCGGGAACGAACCAAAGAAGAATCGCCAGAACGACGATATAGAGCAGATCCCTTGGTTTCACGTCTGGCCTCTGCGATGTTCGACGCTCACCCTCACGTCATAGTACCGGGCAGCGTGAGTCGCGAGCATTACGCTCCATGCGCTACACTTTGCGCTTCGCATTCTTAACGATTTAGACGATGAGCCAGATTCTCGCCTTGCGCCCTTTCGTGCCGGCCAAAGACTTTTCTCTTTCCAAGCGCTTTTACGAAGCACTCGGTTTTCGCATCACGCATGAAGACGAGCGCATGGCCATGCTCAAGACCGAGAGCTTCAGTTTCATTCTTCAAAATTTCTATGCGAAAGAGTTCGCAGAAAACTGCATGCTGCAACTGCTCGTTCGCGATGTGGACGCATGGTGGCAGCAGACAACTCCGGAAGCGCTCGCCGGACCATTCCAGGTGAACGCCGCGCGTGCGCCATCGATGCAAAGCTGGGGCATGAAAGTCGGCTTCATTTTCGATCCATCCGGCGTGTTATGGCATGTCGCCGAAGTGCCGTTCTGAAGCCGGCTACTTGTCTCGGACGGAGAAGAACCTTGATGGAATCGAGCGAATTGGGGACCTCGATCGCTTGATCCCATTCCTCTAGCGTAAGACCGTGCGTCACGATGCCCTTGGATGTGACGAGACCGCGCGCCAGTAGATTCCCAAACTTTTTCTCGCCCGACCAGCACTTGCAATCGCTCGCACAGATGCCGCGCGCTCCACGCGAAAGTCCTTCGGCGCGCGGCAGACAATGATCTCATTCCATGACGATCTGCACTTTCACATCGGTGGGCACGCCGCTTGCCGCTTCTTCGAATGCCTTGATGCCTTCTGCAAAAGGAAACGTGCGGGAAATGAACGGCTTGACATCGAGCTTGCCCGACGCAATGAGTTGAATGGCGCGCGGAAAGATGTTCGCGTAACGGAAGACGGACTCGATGCGCGCCTCCTTGATCTGCAGCGCGACGACATCGAGCGCAATCGCGCGTTGCGGCATGCCGACGAGCACGAGGCATCCACCGGGACAAAGCAGATCGACGATGCCCTCGAAAGCCTTCTCATTACCGCTTGCTTCGATGACGATATTGGCGCCCCAGCCATCGGTGAGTTGAGCGATCACATCGGCGACTCGCTGCTCGCGGATGTTCACTGCCGTCACGCCCTGCACGCCCGCGATCAGATCGAGCTTCTCCTGTACGAGATCGCAGACGATCGCGCGGCTGCAGCCACCGGCGAGCGCAGCGAGCGCGCACATCATGCCGATGGTCCCCGCCCCGAGCACGACGGCCACGTCGCCCGGTTTGATCGCGGCCTTCTTTGCCGCCTGCAGGCCGATGGACAGCGGCTCGACAATCGCGCCTTCCGCAAAACTCACGTTGTCCGGCAGCCTATAAGTGAAGGCAGCCGGATGCACGACGAAAGGCGCAAGGCAGCCATGCACGGGCGGCGTCGCCCAAAAGCGCACCTTGGGATCGAGGTTGTACATGCCTTCGCGCGAGGCCCGCGATTCCATGTCGGGCACGCCGGGTTCCATGCACACGCGGTCGCCGGCCTTCAGATGCGTGACCTCTTCGCCGACCTCGACGACGGTGCCCGACGCCTCGTGGCCCAGCACCATCGGCTCATTGACGACGAATGGACCGATGCGTCCATGTTGATAGTAATGCACGTCACTGCCGCATATGCCGACCGTATGAATACGGATTCGCACATCGCGCGGGCCGACCACCTGCGGCAAGCTGAAAGGACGCAGGCTGATGCGGCGCGCTTCTTCGAGAACCAGTGCTTCCATTTTCTATCCCTTCTGAAAACGTTCGTTGGACTAACTTCTGACCGCATCATCCCGCCTGAAAGCCGCCGTCTATCGCAAGGCTGACGCCGCTCACCATGCTCGAATCGTCGCTTAGCAAGTAGGCGATCGTTCGCGCAACCTCGACGGGCTGCACGAAGCGAGCAAGTGGAATGCGGGCGAGCATCGGCGCCGACTTCACCGGGTCGCTCCACGCTTTCTCGGCCATCGGCGTCATGGTGATAACCGGGTTCACTGCATTGACGCGGATGCCGTGCGGCCCGAGCTCGACGGCCATCACGCGCGTCATGGCGTCGAGCGCGCCTTTCGATGCGCAATACGACGCATGCAACGGCAAGCCGACCGTCGCCGACACGCTCGACACATTGACGATCGCACCGCCCTTGCCGCGCGCGATCATGCTCCTTGCGCATTCCTGCGCGACGATCATCGCCGCGCGCACGTTCACGTTCATCGTGAGGTCGAAGGCATCGACCGTGGTATCGATGAACGGCTGCAATTCGACGAGGCCCGCGCAATTGACGAGTAAATCGACGGGCTGCGCCGCGCGCGCCGCATCGCGTGCGGCACTGGCATCCGCTAGATCGACGGCGATGGTCTCGCAGCCGGTTTCTTCTCGAAGCGCATCGAGGTCCGCCTCGCTTCGGCTCAACGCGATCACACGCGCGCCACGCTCGATCAGCACATGCACCGTCGCGTGGCCGATGCCCTTGCCCGCGCCCGTCACGAGCGCTGTCTTGCCCTCGAATTCGCGGTTACGATCGATCGTCGTCATGGCATGTGGCAAGGCATCAGGGTTCGTCGCAGAGGCGCCGGGCGGTGTCTTCATCGGTCACGAGAACCGAGGGATAACGCCCGCGCAACGCCGCTCGCGTCACATGAAACTTCTTGGTTCCGCCGCTCACCAGGATCACGCGGCGAATCTTGCGCAAATCTTCGAGCGTGATGGCGACGGTGCGGCGGTTCAACGGATGATCGATCAACTCGCCGTCTTCATCCATGAAGTGCCCGAGCATGTCGCCCACCGCGCCCGCTTTCTGAAGCGTGCGCAATTGCTCGGGGTTGTCGATGCCATAACTCACGACGAGCGATTCAGTCAGATCGCCGCATGTCAGCAACGCGAGGTCCGCGTTGCGCGCAAGCTCATAGGTTTCGCGCACGGTCTCTTCCTGAAGGATCACATCGCGTGCCTTCTGACTGCTCACGTAGATGGGCGCGGCAAAAAGATAGCCATCCGCGCGGCAGATGTTCGCGAAGTCGGAGACGATGTCGAACGTATTGATGCTCGGACAATGCGACAAGCCACCTTGCAGCGATACCGCCGACACCGCGCCATAACCGCGCTGCGGCATGGCGCGCAAGACCGCGCGAATCGTGCGGCCCCAGCCGAGGCCGATGGTTTGCCCGGCGACGATCTGCCTCGCGAAGTACGTCGCGCCTCCGATGCCGAGCGCCGCATTGTTCGCCTCGTTGTTCGCGCCCGTCGGCACGACGACGGCACATTCGAGGCCGAAGCGCTTCTCGAGCGCATCTTCGAGCGCCACGCACGGCGCGATCTTGCTGTTGATGGTGATCTGCACGAGACCCGATTCGCGGCTCGCCGCAAGCAGCCGGTTCACGCGCACGCGATTGCTGCCGATGCGCTGCGCGATCTCCTGCTGCGTGAGATTGCCGACGTAGTAATGCCATGCCACGCGCGCCTGCAATTCCTCTTCCGAGTCGATGGACTCGTCCGGTTCCGCAATCGCGATGGGCGGTGCTGTCTTGCTCATAGTCTCGATATCGTCACAATGAAGGGCCCGCGCGATCTTACTTCACCGCGCCCATCGTGAGTCCTTGCACCAGCCGCCCGGAGACGAGCAACGCGAACACCACCATCGGCAGGACGATCAACGTGCCTGTCGCCATGATCTCGCCCCAGGGCAATTCGTAGCCGCTCATGTAGCTCGTTGCGGCGACGGGCGATGTCATGGCGTCCGTGCGCGTCAGAACGAGCGCATAGAGCAGGTCGTTCCACGAAAAGATGAACGCGAAGATCGCGGATACGACGATGCCCGGCATCGCGAGCGGCAAGTTGATGCGCCAGAACACGCGCCACGGCGACGCGCCATCGAGCCGCGCGGCTTCGTCGAGTTCGACGGGGATATTGCGGAACTGGTCCGTGCAGATCCACACGACGATCGGCAGTGAAAACGTCAGGTACAGCAGAATCAGCACGATATGCGTATCGACGAGATCGAGCTTCGTCGCGATGAGAAAGAACGGCACCGCTAGCACCACCGGGCTCACCATGCGGTTGGAGATGAACCAGAACCAGAGGTCTTCCTTGCCGCGAAATTCATAGCGCGCCAATGCATAGGCGGCGGGCGTGCCGAGCAGGATCGCAAGCACAGTCGTGGAACTCGCGATGATGAGCGAGTTGAGCAGGCTTCCCGCCACGTCATGTTCGAAGAGCGCCGCCGAATAATGATGCAGCGTCGGGCTGAATAACCACTTGGGCGGATAGGCGAGCGCATCGGACTGGCTCTTGAGGCTCGTCGTGACCATCCAGTAAAACGGAAAGACCGACGACAGAAAGACCACTAGAAGGCCTAAGAAATGCCATATCGTCGCGCGCTTGCGTGCGGCGCGCGCGCGCCTTGCGCGCTGGCTCGTGCCCGCCTTTGCGGCTTCAAGGGCATGTGTGCTCACGCGGCCTCCCGATAGACGAAGCGAATGTAAAGACGCGACAGCACGATGGTCAATATCAGCAGGATGATGGCCTGCGCGGAGGCCATGCCTTGATCGAAGAGACGAAAGCCCACGCGCTGGATATAGACGCTGATGAACTCGGTCGCGGCGCCCGGGCCGCCGCGCGTCATCGTGAAGACGGCGTCGAACATCTTCAGCATGTCCGCCGAACGCAGAATAAGAATCGCCGTCAGCCCCGGAAGAAGATAAGGCCGCTGCAAGTGCCAGAGAATCATCGTCCACTTGGGCGTTTCGAGCCGCGCCGCCTCTTCCGCTTCCTTGGGCACCATGGAGAGTCCGGCAAGCATGATGAGCGCGCAGAAGGGCGTCCATTGCCAGATATCCATGATCATCACGGAGACGAATGCAAGCGTCGGGTCCGCAAGCCAGTCCTGCGGCGGAATGCCTAGAAAACCGGTCAGATAATTGGCGACACCGAATTGCCGATTGAAGATGAGCCGCCCGATCAATCCGACGACCGCGTATGTCGTCGCCATCGGAATGACGAGACTCACGCGCGCCGCCGCGCGCATGACGCGCAGGTCCGTGCGATGCAGCATCAACGCCGCGAAGAGACCGAGCGCGATTTCTATAGGCAAGGTGACGCAAAGAAACAATGCGGTGCGTCCGAGCGCTCCCCAGAAGGAAGGATCGGAGAGCGTCGCCGTGTAATTGTCGATTCCGACGAACGGCGTCCCCGAAGCCAGATCCGCGAGCTTGTATTGATGGAACGAGTTATAGAGCGCAAGCAAGAGCGGATAGATGCCGATGACCGCAAGCGCGAAGATCGCCGGAATCAGGAACCAGAAGGCGGGCGAGCGCGGCCATAAGCGAACGCGTCGCGCGCCCTTGCCGGGACCGCTCGCTCGCGTCGCCGATGTTGCCGTGCCATTCGCCATGAATCGCCTCCGGTTCCCGATAGCCGCGCTTACTTGAGCAGCGGCTTCTTGCCGTCGTAATAGCCCGCCTTCTTGAGTATGTCCTCGGTCTTCTGCCCGATGGTCTGCGCGCCTTCTTTCACCGTCACCTGACCGAGCATCATCTTGCTGCCCCATTCGCCGATCACTTCCGAAACGGCCGGCCATTCAGGGAAGCGCGGACGATAATCCGGCACGCCGCCCTGCCATGATTCGACCATCGGCTTCACGAACGGATACTTGTCCTGCACGGCCTTGTCCTGATACACCGCCGTGCGCGCCGGCACGCCGCCCGCTTCGAGATAAGGCTTGGCCATTGCCTCCGACGTGATCCATTGAATGAAGAGCCACGATGCGGCCTGCTTCTTCGCATTGGACTTCGCGTTGACCGCAAGCGAGAAGCCACCGAGCGCGGGCTTCAGGCCCGCGGGACCTTTAGGCTCCGTCGTGATGGCGAGGCAATTGCCGATCTTCGACTTGCTCGGGTCGGTCAGCGTCGGATAGAACGCGGACCATTCGGTGATCATCGCGACCTGCCCTTGCGCCAGTGCGTTGACCGCTTCCGCGTGATCGAAATCGACAATGCCCGGCGGCATGTATTTCATCAGTTTCTGCCTGTATTCGAGGCCCGCCTGCGATTGCGGCGACATCAGGTTGGACCTGAACTTCGCATCGAGCAGCGAACCGCCGTTGGGCCACAGCACGCGCATGAAGCTGTCCGCCGATTGCGTCTCGCCGCGCCGCGACTGCAACGCGAACGCGAACTTGTCGCCCTTCGTGAGCTTCGGCGCGTAGGTGTTGAGCAGATCGTCCCAGGTCTTCGGCGGCTCGTCGAAGCCCGCGTCCTTCAGCATGCACTTGTTGTAGAACATGAGGCCCGAGTAGTTATCGAACGGCAGGCCATACGTGACCTTGTCCCACGTACCGAACGAATCGAGCAGAATCGGGAAAAACCCCTTGAGATTGAGGTTCGGGTCCGCGAGCTTGGGGTCGTCGGTGAACTTCTTGATCGGCACGAGCCACTTGTTGCTCGCGAATTCCCCGATCCACACGACATCCACCAGCACGACATCCTGATCGCCGCCACCGACGAAGTTCAGCACTTCCTTCTCGCGCGTGTTTTCGTAAGGGATCACTTCCCAGCGCACCTTGATGCCCGTTTCCTTCTCGAATTGAGGAATCAGGGTTTGTGCGGCCTTGTAACCGGGACGATCGAGGAATATGGCTTTGATGGTCGTGCCCGAATAAGGCTGTGCCGCTTCCTTGAGCGTCCACGCCTGTGCATTCGATGCAGCGAACGCCGCGCTTGCCGCGAGCAACGAAACCGCCACGACATGTCTGATCGGCGCGAGCGGCTTGCGTTGAATGAAACGCTTGTTCATGCCTGTCTCCTGTTTTTCTTCGTGCGATGATGGCTTGCGGATTCGTTCTGTCATCCTCTGCTTCGTCTATGGCGATCGCGTCCCTCTCGAACGCCGTGCCGTTTCACTTGTAATTCTGGTTTTACACTTGTATATTTGGGCCCGAACAGGATGTCAAGAAAAATCGAAGAAGCATTCGATGATGCGCTGCGGCGCCATACGGCACCATACGGCACCCACGGCACCATGCGGCGCGCAGTCCGCAAGCGACTCGTTCCGGTAGGAGACACGCATGAGCGCGGTCCATTTGCAGCAGATTCGCAAGGCCTTTGCAGGCACCGATGTGCTCAAGGGCGTCGACATCGAAGTGGCTGACCGCGAGTTCATGGTGTTCGTCGGTCCTTCGGGATGCGGCAAGTCCACCTTGCTTCGCACGATTGCGGGCCTCGAACGTTGCGACTCCGGACAAGTGCTGATTGGCGGCGAAGACGTGACCGAGCTGGAACCGTCGCAGCGTGGCGTCGCGATGGTGTTTCAGTCGTATGCGCTTTATCCGCACATGTCGGTGTACGAGAACATCGCGTTCGGCTTGCGCATGCTCAAACTGCCCGAGGCAGAGACCAAGCATCGCGTGCATCGCGCGGCCGAGATTTTGCAGATCGGGCAATTGCTGGAGCGGCGTCCGCGCGCGCTATCGGGCGGGCAGCGTCAGCGCGTGGCTATCGGGCGATCGATCGTGCGCGAACCCAAGGTCTTTCTCTTCGACGAACCGCTTTCCAATCTCGATGCTGCGCTGCGCGTACAGATGCGGCTCGAACTCATCAAGCTGCACAAGCAACTGAACGCGACAATGATCTACGTCACGCACGATCAGACCGAAGCGATGACCATGGCAGACCGCATCGTCGTCCTGAATCATGGCCGCGTGGAGCAGGTTGGTTCGCCGCTCGAGTTGTATCGCACACCGCAGAATCGCTTCGTCGCGGGCTTCATCGGCTCACCGAAGATGAACTTCATCGACGTGCAGGTGGTGCGCGTGGACAACGCGGGCGTGACCATCGAACTGCCGGGCAACGAACCGCTGACGCTGCCGTTCGCGCCGGGCACGTTGAAGCCCAGAGAGAAACTCACGCTCGGCATTCGCCCAGAGCATTTCATCGAAGCGGGCGGCGGCGACGTCGACAGCGGTCTCACCGGCGATGTGATGGTCATCGAGCATCTCGGCGGCGAGACGTTGCTGCATATCCGCTTGCCGAATGATCTGCTGATTCAGGTGAAGGGCTCGGGCGAGTCGACAGCAGTAGACGGTCAGCGCATCAACGTCGGATTCAGCATCCGCCACGTGCATTTGTTTAATGAGGACGGCAGCGCAATCCAACGTTTGCGTCCTGTTGCGCAAACGGCGATGGCCTAACGACGTGGCATTCCGTCGTTCGATTTCATTTTGCAAAACTTCCAGCAACCGTCAGCAGAAAATGCAAAAACCTGACGGCGCGCTGGAGTGGTTGCGAGCAAGCTGTTCCGCCCAGCCTTTATCCATGGTGCTTTATTTACCGGTCGACGCTTGCTCGGGCCGCGGTGAAACGCTTCGTCCCGAAGAATCGTGTGCCGAAACGATGCATTCCTCAGGGTTTCCCCCGACAGTTCCTCAATCGACCGACAAATTCCCTTCTCGGGCATGAGTCATGCATTTAAGCGCCTTGTTCCATTCGAAGGCGCATAGCATGAACACAACTCCCCTCCGCTCGCACGGTTCGACGCTCGCGCCGAGGTCAGATCAAGCCTTGAAGCGCCGCGTGCTCGAGGGCCTCGGAGCCGGCGAATTCTGCATGGCCTATCAGGGCATCTACCGCGTGGATAGCGGTGAACTTGCGCGGCTGGAGGCGCTGCTTCGCTGGCGTCATCCGGAGTTCGGGTTGCTGTTGCCCGGCGCGTTTCAGGGAGCGCTCGCCGACGAAAACGTGATGAGCGAGGTCACCGACTTCGTGATGAACGCGGTATCGCTCGACATCGCGGCGTGGCAGGCGCACGGCGGCGCGCACTATCCGGTGGCGATCAACGTGCCGCCTTCGATCGCAGCGGCCGACGGCTTCATCGAGCGCATGGATGGGATTTGCGCCGCGCATGGCGTCGCGTCGTCCGCGCTGGAGATCGAACTCTCGGAAAACCAGGATCTTGCCCGCTACCCTTCCATTCCAAAGGTTGTGCAACGTTTGCGCGAGCGCGGCGTGAACGTCGCGATGGACGACTTCGGCACTGGCTTCGCGTGTCTCGCGGCGCTCGGGCCGGTCAAGTTCGGCACGGTGAAGATCGCCAAGGAACTGCTTGCCGAAGCGCCGCGCTGCCCCAACGCGTGCACGGTGTTCTGGTCGGTGCTCGCCCTGCTGACGCGGCTGAACGTGAGCGTGATCGTGGAAGGCGTGCAGACGCGCGCGCAGGCGCAATGGCTCGCGCAATGGCCGCATGTGCTCGCGCAAGGCTTCCATCTCGCGCGTCCGCTGTTCGGCATCGCGAACGTTCCGGGCGCGCGCATCGTAACTGCCGGCAATGCAGGCGCGCATGGCCGGTCCGTGCCGTTCGCCAACGCGGCCTGACGCCTAACGCCTAACGCCTGACGCCGCGCCTTTGCATCGATGGCGCGGCCTTGGCGAGTCCCTTCTTGCTTACGGCGCGGACGCGGGCGCCGGTTGCCCGGCCTTCTGCGCGTTGACGCGGCGCGGCGCGTTCTGCAAGTTCTGCGGATAGTCCGTCTGCTCACCCGACGGGCTATAGCCGTTCTTCTCGAGGTCTCCGAGTTCCGCATTCTTCTTGGCCCGCGCGGCCTTGCGCTCGGCTTTCCTGACCTGCTTGGGCGTGGATGCGCCGCTGTCCTGCGCGACGGCGGGCGTAGCGGGCAACGTCACGAGCGCAGCGACGGACAGCGCGATGACGGCGAGCGGTGCAGTGCGTAGGTTCAGCATGGCGGTTCTCCGGTGTGGACGACGCAGCACGAGCAAGAACCGCTCCACGCGCGTCTTCAGGCACTCAGCTTCACGCGCTCACTTTTCCGCTTTCCAGCAAAACGCCGAACGCCTCCGCCGAAAGCGGCCTCGCGAGCAGGAAGCCCTGCATTTCGTCGCACATCATGTCCTGCAGCCGGTCGAGCTGTGAGCCGGTCTCGACGCCCTCGGCCACAACGTCCATGTCGAGCGAATGCGCAAGCGCGATGATCGCCGAGACGATTGCGCGCCCTTCATGACCGTTGGCATCGAGGCCGTTCGTGAAGAACCGGTCGATCTTCAATTGCTTCGCGCCGAAGCGCTGCAGATAGGCGAGGCTTGAATAGCCGGTGCCGAAGTCGTCGATGGCGATCTCGAAGCCATTATTCTGGAACGCGCGAATCATTTCGATGGTGCGCGGCGCGTCCTGCATCGCGACGGTCTCGGTGATCTCGAACATGATCTGCGCGCTTTCGATGCCCTCTTCGCGCACGATGTCCATCACGCGCGTGACGAGATCCGCTTCGTGCAACTGCCGCGGCGACAGGTTGATCGCCACCTTGACCGGCGCGCGCCCCGCTTCACGCCAGCGCGCCATCTGCCGGCACGTGTCGCGCACGACCCAGTAGCCGATCTCGACAATCTGCCCGGAGCGCTCCGCAATCGGAATGAATTCGAGCGGCTTCAGCAGCCCGAGTTGCGGATGCTCGAGCCGGATGAGCGCCTCCGCGCCCGCAAGGTCGCCGCCGCTGCGGAACTTCGGCTGAAAGAGCAAATAGAAATATTCGGCGTTCAACGCCTCGTGCAAGGCCTGCTGAATTTGCAGCGTGCGAACCGCCGCTTCGTTCATGCTCGCCTCGAAAAAGCGATACGTGCTGCGTCCGCCGCGCTTCGCCTCATACATCGCGACATCCGCGTGCTTGAGCAGGACTTCGACGCTCTCGCCATCGTCCGGAAAGAGCGCAATGCCGATGCTCGGCATCACCTGGAGCGAGAGCGTGTCGACCGTCACGCCCTTTTTCATGGCCTCCAGAATGCGCTCGGCAAGCCGCTCGGCCTCTCCGGGCACGTTGATGTTCTCCAGCATCACGACGAACTCGTCGCCGCCGAGCCGGCCTACGGTATCGCCGCCGCGCACGCACTGCAAGAGGCGCTTCGCGAACGCCTTCAGCACTTCGTCGCCGGTCGAGTGGCCGAGCGAATCGTTGATGGTCTTGAAACCATCGAGGTCCATGAAGAGAATCGCGAAACGGTTGCCCGCGTGCCGCGCCTGCTTCACCGCACGCTCGATGCGCTCCGTCGCCGTGCGGCGATTCGGCAGGTCCGTGAGCGCATCGAAAGTCGCCATGTGGACGATCTGGCCGTTGAGACGCGACACGGACCCGGCGAGCAGCGCATTGCGGGCGTCATAGCGCGACAGCACGAGCGTGATGACCAGGATTCCGAACGTGAACAGCATGACCGTCGTGGCGAGCCAGTGCACGTCCACGTCGTTGGCCGCGCCGCACACGGAACCGGGCAGGAATTCGGCGGCCGCGTTGCCGGTGTAGTGCATGCCGGTGATCGCCACGCCCATCACGAGCGCGGCCACCATGCGCTTGAACGTCACGTTGCGCTGACTCACATCGGCTAACGCCCGCGCGATCCACAGCGCCGCGCCCGATGCGATCACCGCGATCACGATGGATGCGGCGAAGAGCAGCGGATCGTACTGGATGGCGGGATGCATCCGCATCGCGGCGTCGCCGGTGTAGTGCATGGCGGCGATGCCCGCGCCCATCAGCATGCTGCTTGCCGCGAGACGTGCGAACGTGAGACGCGCCCGATTGATGACCGACAGCGCGAAGGACGACACCAGTATCGCGATGACGAGCGAAGCCGCCGTGATCTTCAGGTCGTAGCCGAATGGAATCGGCAACGAGAAGGCGAGCACCCCGACGAAGTGCATCGACCAGATGCCGGTGCCCATGGAAGTCGCGCCGCCCGCGAGCCAGAGATGGCGCATGCGCGACTTCGAAAGCATCGCGATGCGCCCTGAGATATCGAGGGCGGTGTACGAGGCGAGCGTGGCGACAATGAGCGATGCCGCGACGAGCCAGAGGTTGTAGGTTCCGTGCATGGGTGCCGGGGTCGAAGGTGCTTGCTAGCTTGAGCGTCTTATCGGCGCGCATCGCTCGATCTTTAGGTCCGTCGAGCGATTTATGTCGCACAGGTTTTGTCCACTGCGGCGCATCGCCCGCGCGCTCAAAGTTCAGGGTCCAGCAATGCCACGAGACGTTCCAGCAAACGTTCGCCGAGCCCGCGCCGCTGCCAGTCCTGCAGCGTGATGCGTTTCGAATGAGCGATGTCCTCGTCGAAGATCGCCGTTTGCTGGCGCGCGAAGTCGCGGTCGTAGATGTTGAGGTTCGCCTCGTCGTTGAGCTTGAACGAGCGGCTGTCGAAGTTGGTCGAGCCGACCGAGACGAGCAACTCGTCCACGACGATCAGCTTGCAGTGAAACATGGTCGGCTGATACTCGTACATCTCGACGCCCGCCGCGAGCAGATCGCCCCAGCATGCGCGCGACGCCTCGCGCACCGTATGCGTGTCGATGCGCTTGCCGGGCGTCACGACGCGCACGCGCACGCCGCGCCGCGCGGCCTCGACGATCGCGTTGATCGTCAGCTTGTCCGGCACGAAGTACGCGCTCGACAGATCGATGGTGTAGGTCGCGGCGGTGATCGCCATGAGATACATGAGCTCCATGTCGTCGCTGCCGCCCGAAGGCGAGCTGCTGAACATGTGCGCGAGGCCGTCGCCGGCACGCGCGATCTCGGGGAAATAATTCGCGCCGTGCAGCACGTTGCCGGTGGCCTTGACCCAGTTGTCCATGAAGACCGCCTGCATCTGCCCGACCACCGGGCCCTCCACGCGGAAATGCGTGTCGCGCCAGTGCTTTTCGTCCTGCGCGTGCCCGGTCCATTCGTCCGCAATGCCGACGCCGCCCGTGAAGCCCGTATGACCGTCGATCACGAGAATCTTGCGATGCGTGCGGTCGTTCATGCGGCCAAGGCCCGTGAGATGCGGCTTGTGATACTGGATGACTTCCGCGCCCGCGTCGCGCAGCATGCGCAAATAGCGCTTGTCCATTTTCATGGAGCCGAGCCAGTCGAGCAGCACATGCACCGCCACGCCCGCGCGCGCCCGGTCCGCGAGCGCCGTCGCGATCTCTTCGCCGATCGCGCCGGACCAGTAGATGAACGTCTCGAACGTGATGGTCTTTCTGGCAGAGCGGATGCCTTCGAGCATCGACGGAAAGATTTCGTCGCCGTCGACGAGCACCTCGAAGCGGTTGCCGTCGACGACGGGCGGGCCGAGCAGAAGGCCCATCGAGCGGATGAACTGCGGGTCGTCGCTCGGATAGAGCCGCTCGATCTTGTGCTCGATCTTCTTCTCGCCGCTCGTGAGATTGGCGATCACCAGCACGACGATGACGGTGACTACGACGGTCAGGGCAATGAGGGCGATCATCGGCATGCGGGATTCTCGGGAAGCGAACATCCGTCCGGAACCGCTAGTGTATGGGTTCCGGCGCGCGCATGGCGTTCACGTTTTCGCGGAGAACCAGCCCTGTTGCGTGCCCGTCTCGCCGATTTGCTTCGCAATCGCATCGGCGAGGCGTTTTTCATCCGGCGATACACCGGCGCGCTTCGTTTCGGATACCGCATGCAGTCCGCCCGATACCGCGAGCGAACTCGCCGCATGTCCCGCCGCCGCGCCGACGCCCGCCATCTCCGCGACGCCCGGCGCGTGGCCGCTGTCGGCGCTGGCATCGAACTGTTCGATGACTTGCGGCGCGCCGTTGGCCGGCCTGTAGACGAGCGCAACCGTCGCGGCGACCTTGCTTTCGCCCGCGCCGAGGCCGATCAGCACGCGGCGCCGGCGATTGCCCGCATCGATCGTATCGATGCTGCCGGTCACTTCCAGCGCGTTCTGGCCGCCGGGCGGCGGCGCGTCGGCCCGGACTGCGCGAAGGCCCATCGACTGCAGCTTGGCGACGATCTCGTCGGCGAGTTCTTCCTGAGCTTGCTGCGCCATCGCCGGTTCGCTGGACGCAGACGACCTGAGCTTCGCCGCGAGCCCGTGATTGTCGGGCTTCACATCGGCGAGGCTGCTGTCGAACGGGTACACGTAGATGACGTCGGGCCGCGCGGCGGGCGTCGTCGCGACGCTTTGCGTTGGCTGGGCCGCGTCGCCGTACTGACTCGCGGCCTGCGCGCAGCCGGCGAAGAGCGCGCTGCCCGTCATCAGTCCGACGACGGCGGCGCGGCGCGCATGGTTGAGGATGAAACGGAACGAAGGAAAACGGAAGGCTTGCGGCATGTCGGCATCTCGGGTGATTGGCTCAGTGGCATCTGTGCGTGACACGGCGTTTTGCCTCTCGATCACGCTGGCGCAACTATGCGCGATGGCATTCGAGCGCGCCATCGGACAGTTATGTCGTGAAGTGTCATTGCCAGCGGGCGCCGCGCGGCGTCTAGCGCTTATCGGCTGAAGCGGCGAGCGAGCGCGCCCGCGCGAGCGCATCGGCGATATCGGCGAGGGTTTTTTCGCGCGCGGTGTCGTCGAGCTGACGCAGCGCATACGAGGGGTGATACGTCGCGACGATCAGCTTGTCGCCATACGGCACCACGCGCCCGACGTGCGCGCGCAGCGTCGCGCGCTTGCCGAGGAGCGCGGTCAGTGCCGTTGCGCCGAGCGTAACGATCACACGCGCGCCGGTTTGATCGAGTTCGCGCTCGAGCCAGTAGGAACACGCTTCGATTTCCTGCTGCCCCGGCGTCTTGTGCAGACGCCGCTTGCCGCGCGGCTCCCATTTGAAATGCTTGACGGCGTTGGTCAGATACACCTGCTCGCGCGGCACGTTCGCGCGGCGCATGGCGTCGTCGAGCAACTGGCCGGCCGGTCCGACAAAAGGCTCGCCCTTCAGGTCTTCCTGGTCGCCGGGCTGCTCGCCGAGCAGCATGATGCGCGCGTCGGATGGCCCGGCGCCGGGCACCGCCTGCGTCGCGTTGCGCCAGAGATCGCAGCGGCGGCAGGTATCGAGCGAACTGGGCGCGTCGCGCTCGGGTTGCGCGTCGCGCGCTTCGACCTGCACCGCCTTGCCGCCGAGCGCGCCGACCGTCTTTGCCTGCGCGACGCGCCGTGCGCCGCCGCGCGCATCGCTCACGAGTTGCGGGATCAGCGCGCCTTCGGGCAAGCCTTTCCAGAAGCGCACGGGCATCTGCTGTTCGAGCGCGGATTCGTTCAGGCGCGCGGGGTTGAAGATGCTGCGGTAGTAGGTCATCCACAGGTCTTCGGCGGCGTCCGGCGTATCGGACGCATGTTCCGATGCCAGCGCGCGCCGGCGCTCGATCTGCAAGCGCTCGCCGTTCCACATCGCCGCGCCGTCCGGCGTGGTGATGAGCCACGTCGAGCGGCCCATGCGCGCGGCGAAATGCTCCGCGCCCCACGCGAGGACATCGTGATCCGGTTCGTACCACGCGACGAATTCCGGCGGTCCGAGCGCGGCATCGCGCTGACGAAAGCGCACGTAGGCGATCATGTCGTGCTGCGCGCGCCGCACGGCCTTCGCCATCTTGTAGAGACGCGCGCCGTCTTCGTCGGCGGCGGACGCAACCGAGCGGTCGCCGCGCGTCCAGCGCCATAGCACGCGATACAGAAAGCCCCAGCGACGCTCGTCGCGACAATGCGCGGCATCCTTCACGAGCGCGGCCAGTTCGCGCGAGACGCGCACTTGCGGCGCATCGCCGTCCGATGCCGTGGCCTCGCCTGCCGCCGGGAAAAGCGCGGGCGTGTCGCTTTGCTGCGTGCGCCAGTCGATCGACTCGGGCGCGAGCCCTTGCGACAGCGCGCCAAGCGCGGCGCTGCGCCAGGCGTCGAAGTCGTCGTCGATCGTGATGACGCGCATGCTAGAGCAGCGAAAGCTGCACGGGCTGCGTGGCAAGCGCGCGCCGCAGATGATCCGACGGCGCTTCCGAAAGCGGTGGCCGATAGTCCTCCGTCACGACGAACGGCTTCACCTTGTCCATGCCGCAGCGCAGCCGCGCGAGATCGGCATAACGCACGCGCCGCGCGCGCCGCAGTTCGACGATGCGCTTCGCGTTGCGCATGCCGATGCCCGGCACACGCGCGATCATGCGCAACGGCGCGGCGTTCAGATCGACGGGAAAGCGTTCGCGATGCGCAAGCGCCCACGCGAGTTTCGGATCGACATCGAGCGGGAGATTGCCTGCATCGCCAAACAGTTCGGCGGCGTTGAAGCCGTAGCCGCGCATCAGAAAATCCGCCTGATACAGCCGATGCTCGCGCAACAGCGGCGGCGCCTTCGACGGCACGCCCGACGGACTGTCCGGAATCGGGCTGAAGGCCGAGTAATAGACGCGCTTGAGCTGATACGAGCCGTACAGCGTTTCGGCGGTGCCGAGAATGGTGCGGTCGTCCGTTTCGTCCGCGCCGACGATCATCTGCGTGCTCTGTCCCGCCGGCGCGAAGCGCGGCGCGCGCGGCTCCGCTTCGGACTCCTCGCGCGCGACGCGGATGTTGCCCATCGCGAGCTTGATCGTGCGGCCGTTTTTTTCGGGCGCGAGCCGTTCCAGCCCGATCTCCGTCGGCAATTCGATGTTCACGCTCAGACGGTCCGCGTAAAGCCCGGCCTGCGCGATGAGTTCCGGGTCCGCGTCCGGAATGGTCTTGAGGTGAATGTAGCCGCGAAACTGATGCTTCTCGCGCAACGTCTTCGCGACGAGGACCAATTGCTCCATCGTGTAATTCGACGAGCGGATCACGCCGGAACTCAAAAACAGCCCGTCGATGTAGTTGCGGCGGTAAAAGTCGAGCGTCAGCGTGACGACTTCTTCCCGCGTGAAGCGCGCGCGGGGCACGTTGCTCGACCGGCGGTTGATGCAATACCGGCAGTCGTACAGGCAAAAGTTGGTAAGCAGAATTTTCAGCAGCGACACGCAGCGGCCGTCCGGCGTGAAGCTGTGGCAGATGCCCGAGCCGGTGCTCGCGCCGACGCCTTCGATGCCGCGCGACTCGCGCTTGGGCGCGCCGCCGCTCGCGCACGAGGCGTCGTACTTTGCTGCGTCGGCGAGAATTTCGAGCTTTTCCGGCAAGTCCATCGTGGCTATGATACTGTATGTTTATACAGTATGGTATGCGCGCGGCGCGAAGTTTGCAAATGCGTCGGCGCCCGGTTATTTGAGCGGATCATGTCCCCAGTTCATCAGCGAGTAGCGCCACTTCGTGTGTTCCACATCGCCGTGCGGGCGTTGCGCGAGATGGCGCTTGATATAGCCGGCTACCTTGCGCATGTGCGCGTAGTCGTCGGCGTCGAAGTCGCTTTTCTTGGTGCCGAGCAACGCGACGATGCGTCTGCCCGACCGATGCCCGACCGACTCCGCCTTGCCTGGGTCGTCCGCCGCATCGTCCGTCTTCTGGCCGACCGCGCGCGATTCCTCGGTGGCAAGCCACTTGTCGAGCTGATGCGCCGTCATGTTGACGAGCGTCTTGAACTCGTCGAGCGCCGCCTTGTCCTGATCGTCCGGCGAATGTCCATGTTCCCGATGCGTCGTCACGAGCGCGCTCCACTGGCTTCGAACAAACATGGCTGGATTCAAGCAAGGCGCGCTCCTGCGTGGTCCGCTGCCGTGCCATGCCTGTCATTGCCTGACCAACCTCGTTTGCGGAGACCCCTATGCGTTTCGACTACAAGAATTTCCACATCGACTGCACCGCACGCCATGACGAAGACGGCCGCTTCTACGCGCACGCCCGCATCGTGAGCGCGCCGAACGAGTACACGCCGCATGTCGAAGTCCACGAATCCGGCGACCTGGATGCCTTTTCGAACGAGTGGGACGCGCTTCATTGCGCGCGGGCGTGGGCCATCGAATGGTGCGACGAGGCGCTTGCCTGAAAGCGGGCGTAGCGCGGCGCTTACAGCCGCGGCACGGCGATTGCGTTGTGTAAGCCGCGAAGCCGCGGGCTAACGAGGCGGCGCGCATCAAACCACCAATCAAAGGGAGGCACCATGAAAATCGCCAAGAAGAGCTTGCTCGTATCCGCAATGATCCTCGGTCTGTCGGGCGCGGCGTTCGCGCAGGGCGCGGGCGGCGGTGGCGGCGCGGGCGGTGCCGGTGCGGGCGGCGGCACGGCGGGCGGCAACGGCGCGGGCCAAGGCGGCACGGGCATGAGCACGCCGAACGCGCACGGCGCGACCGGCACGACCTCCGGCGCATCCGGCTCGACGACGATGGATACGTCCAACGGCGCCAACAACTCCGGCAGTTCCGGCGGCAAGATGATGAAAAAGAAGAGCGGTTCCGGTTCGGGCACGTCGAAGTCGGACTAAAGCACCACGTTTTCCGAACCACCGCCATGCAGGGCGGTCCACGCGGACCGCGCCTGCTCAAAGTCTGAAAGTCAGCGCGGCTGCGCTGACTCCCTCCTTACGCATCCCTTCCACATCGGGATTTCGCGTCTTCTCATCCAAACGTAACGTGTGCATGCGCGGTTCTGATCGCGCCTGACGCAACGGCCGGTTCTTCGACATCGGTCGCCTAAGAACCGGGTTCCGTTCGCGTCCTTGCACCTTCGGCATCGCGCCCGCCCGAGCGATCGGGCGAATCCCCGCATGCCGGCATCGCTCGCGCGCCCGAGCCGGCATCCCGGCATGCGCGATTTCGCCCCAACGCTGCAAGGAGTCCGAGAACGCGCTTCCGGCTGCTTGAGCATTCGATTCGTTTAGAGGAGCTGGAAGATGAACGCAAATCCGAACCCGAAACTCGTCGCGATGATGGCCGCCTGCGCGCTGGTCGCGAGTATCGGCACGGCGCGCGCGCAAGGCATGCCCGACGCCGCGCAACAACTCGTGCAGACGATGCGCCCCACGCAGCCGATGCCGCCGATGGAGCCGATGGAGCCGATGCAAGCGGACCGAGACGCGCCCGCGCCGCAGACGGCGCAGTCGTCGGATGAAACCGCATACGGCGGCGCGAAGGCCGGCACGAGTATGTCGGCGAGCGGACGCGCTCCCGACGCGTGCAGGAATCAGCCGCGCTGCGAGGTGTTCTTCGGACACTGAGCGATCGAGCGGCGCGGACTCCGCGCCGCCGACTTCCCTCTCGATTCACCCGATGCGCGGCGTCAGCGAAAACCGCGCGCTCACCGACGCCCCCGGCGCAAGCACGCCGCCGCCCTTCGAAGCGTGGTCGGCATCGAGATTCACCCAGTCCGCCACGTTGCTTACCGGCTCGACGCACAAGAGCGCGTCGTGCGCAACGGGCGCGTAAATCACCATGAAGTCGAACGGCGCGTCCGCTCGCAGCGTGACCGCGCGATGCTCGTCCGGCCACGCGATCGTCGCTTCGCGCGACCAGCCCACGAAATTGTTGTCGAGATCGAAGGCATCGGCGGACATGCCCTGCGGCGAGCCGAGCGCGTCGATGCTCGGATGCGCGCCCGCGTGCGTCGGCAGCGGGTCGGGCGTCGTGTGCCACATCGACTTCACGCGCGCATGCACGCGCGTGTGCCGCGTGCGCGGAAAGTACGGATGATGGCCGAGGCCGAACGGCATGGGCCGCGCGGACAGGTTGCGCATCGACATCGTGACCGTCAGAGAGTGCGCGTCGAGCGCGATGTCCTGCGCCGCTTCGAACGCAAACGGCCAATGATGCGCCGGCTCGCCCGACGGCTCATGCACGAGCGCGAGCCGCGCGCTCGCCTCGGATAATGCATCGACGCGCCACGGCCGCCGCCAGCCGTTGCCGTGCAGCGCGTGCGGGAACGCGTTGCCGTCGCCGGAAAGATCGACGCCCACGCCATCGAACGTAAAGCGCGCATCGCGGATGCGGTTGCAATACGGCACGAGCGGAAAGCTCGCCATGCCGAGCGGATTGCGCGCGGCGAGCGCATCCGGCGTGGCGGGACGCAGCCAGTGCAGCGGGCCTTCGGCGTCATCGCGCATGTCGAAAAACGCCGCGATCGCCCCGCCGACATGCGGCGCAAGCAGCACGCGGCGCGCGCCGTGACTCAGTTCGACGAGCGGTTCGACGAGCGGTTCGACGGCGATCCGGTCCGGATTTCTGTCGGCGCTCAATATGCGAACTGCCGGTAGTTTTCGTCGAAGATGCGCTCCGTGCGCTCGACGACCGGGTTATAGCGCAGCAGGCGTTTCGCGCGCGGCGGCAGGTCGGCGAGCACGGCGCGCGGCACATCGATATGCACCTCGGGCCGGAAATACCACGCGCGGCTATAGCCGATGACGACCATCGGACGCGGCGCGCCGGTCAGGTTCGGCGTGCCGCGATGCAGCCCGCGCACGTCGCGGATCATCACGTCGCCGACGCGCATCGGCACGCGCTCGGGCGGGAAGCGCCCATCGGCGAGACCGGCTAGCGCTTCCTCGCGCGAGATGCGGTGCGTGCCGCGCGTGGTTTCGAGCGGGCCGTTGCTGTCGTCCACATCGACGAGCGGAAAATTCACCGCGAGCTGAAACGACGGCGTTTCCGGCGCATCGTCGAAGAGCGGCGGCGTATCGCGATGCCAGTCCTGAAACTCCGAGCCGAGCACAGGCGTATCGGTGGCGAGCTGGCACATCACCGGATCGCGCCCGGCCACGCGCTCGACGATCGCGACGATATCTTCGTCGCACACGACGGACGGGTCCGCGAATTCGCCTTCGAACGGCAAGGTCACGTAATAGCGGCCCGGCCCGCGATTGCCGCTCGACGACGCCTCGCGCGCGGCGTCGACATGCGGCTGAAGGAGCGACGCGAACGCATCGCGCCACGCGTCGATCTTCGCGCGGTCGAAATGATCGCGCAGCAATACGAAGCCATCTTGCTCGAACGCTTGTGCGAGCGCGTCTCGCGCGCTTTCGTCGTACCGGCCCATGCGCCGCTCCTTTTTTCGGTCGTGACGGGAACGCGAACAGAATCGCATGGGGGTAATCGAGTCGTCAATATTATTAGTAATGCTCCGTGAAAACCCTGTGCGCATAGCCCATTCGATAAGGTGGTTTCCGCGTTGTCCATCACTAATATTAGTGGTAACTTTCCTTCGCTCTGGACGTTTCAGCACTCGCCCGCCATTCGCGCCCGATGAAAAAAACCACGCAACGACGCCCGACGATGACCGACATCGCGAAGCTCACCGGAGTTTCGCAATCGACGGTCTCGCTCGTACTCAACAACGCGAGCGGCGCAAAGTTCTCGGACGCGACGCGCGAGAAAGTGCTGCGCGCCGCGCACGAACTCGGCTATCGCATGACGCCGCGCGAACCCGCCGCGCTCGACGCGTTCGACGCGCTCGGCACCGAAAGCGAGCGCAATCTGATCGTCTATCTCGCCGACGAAATCTCGACGAGCCCGCATCCGGTCGTGAGCATCGACGGCGCGCGCGACGCCGCGTTCAGCCACGGCCGCATCCTCGCCGTCTATTCGACGCACGGCAACGCACAGATCGAGGCGCGCGTGCTCGACGCCACGCTCGGCAATCCCAACGTTTTCGGCGTGATCTACGCGACCGTATACACGCGCCGCGTGACGCTGCCGGCGGCGCTCGCGCGCGTGCCGACGGTGCTGCTCAACTGCTACGCGAACGACGCGAACGTGTCGTCGGTCGTGCCCGCCGAAGTCGCGGGCGGCCATACCGCGACGGACTATCTGCTCGCGGCGGGGCATCGGCGCATCGGCTATATCAACGGCGAGCCGTGGCAGGACGCGGCGCGCGAGCGGCTCAAGGGTTATCGCACCGCGCTCGCGACGGCGGATTTGCCGTTCGCGCCGGAACTGCTGCGCGAAGGCGACTGGAGTTCGGGCGCCGGCTTCGAAGCGACGCTTTCGCTGATGCG
This sequence comes from Caballeronia sp. Lep1P3, assembly GCF_022879595.1. NCBI lineage: Bacteria > Pseudomonadati > Pseudomonadota > Betaproteobacteria > Burkholderiales > Burkholderiaceae > Caballeronia > Caballeronia sp. Lep1P3. Next base: position 764,240 of record NZ_CP084267.1, read on the forward strand.
CGAGCCCAATCCGCCGACCGCGATCTTCTGCGCGAACGACCTGATGGCGCTCGGCGCGATCGAGGCGTTGAAGCAACTGGGCCTTCGCGTGCCCGACGACGTGTCGGTCGTGGGCTACGACGATCAGGAAATCGCGCGGCATACGCATCCGCCGCTTTCCACGGTCGTCCTGCCGAACTACGAACTGGGACGCTGGGCGGTCGAAACGCTCTTGCAGGAAGAACACAACCGCGCGGCGGGCGCGCCGCTGCGACGCCGCACGGTGAAGCTCGACGGTCCGCTCATCGAGCGCGGATCGGTGAAGGTAATCACCGAAGCAAAACAACTCGCCACTAATAATATTAGCGATTAAACGGTCATAACAGCGCTACAAGGCCGGCGACTCTCGCAGCACGAAACACCGGGCAACCGGGCAACACCAGGCATCGGCATCACCGCAGAAAGGAAGTTGCATGGGACCGGAGCGCTGGCAGCAAGCGCCGGCTTTGGTCGACAAGGCGTTTCATCCCTATCGGAGGAAGACATGCTGTCGCTAGAAAAAAAATCGGGCCTGCGCCCGCTCGCCGCCGCGCTCACCGCACTGACATTCGTTCTCGGCGCGGGCGCCGCGCACGCCGCCGACGACGCGTTGCCGAAGATCCCGAACAAGAAGCCGCTGCGCGTCGGCTTCGCGCAAACGGAGAGCAACAATCCGTGGCGGCTCGCGGAGACGAAGAGCTTCAAGGACATCGCCGCGAAATGCGGCTGGCAGATGGTCATGACCGATGCCAACAGTTCCGCCGCGAAACAGGTGTCGGACATTCAGAGCATGGTCGCGCAGCACGTCGATCTGCTCGTGTTCCCGCCGCGCGAGGAAAAGCCGCTCGTGCCGGTGATCCTGCAAGCGAAGAAGGCCGGCATTCCGGTGATTCTCGTCGACCGCAACGTGGATCAGTCGATGGCGAAGGCGGGCCGCGACTACATCACGTTCATCGGCTCGGACTTCATCGATCAGGGACACCGCGCCGCCGACTGGCTCGTGAAGGCGACCAACGGCAAAGCGACGATCATCGAACTCGAAGGCTCGACGGGCGCATCCGCCGCGAACGACCGCAAGAAGGGCTTCGACGAAGTCATCGCGAAGAATCCGGGCATGAAGATCATCGCTTCGCAAAGCGGCGACTTCGCGCGCGACAAGGGCCGTCAGGTCATGGAAACGCTGTTGCAGGCGCATCCGGACGTGACCGCCGTCTACGCGCACAACGACGAAATGGCGCTCGGCGCGATCGCCGCGATCAAGGCGGCGGGCAAGCAGCCGGGCAAGGACATCCAGATCGTGACCATCGACGGCACGAAGGGCGGCCTCGAAGCGATCAAGGCGGGCGAACTCGGCGCGAGCGTGCAGTCGAGTCCGTTCTTCGGCCCGCTTGCCTGCGATGTCGCGCAGAAGTACGCAAAGGGCGAAACCATTCCGCCGTGGGTCAAGGTGTCGGACCGCTTCTACGACAAGAGCAACGTCGACCAGAGCATGCAGTACGGTTATTGAGCGCGCATTCAACGTCGAAACGCGGGCGCCTTCGGGCGCTCGCTTTTTCAAGTGAACGGATCGTTCGGCCATGTCCCCTCCCCTACTCGACATGCAGGACATCGACATCGCCTTCGGCGGCGTCGCGGCGTTGAAGCACGCGCGCCTCACCGTGGCGGCGGGCGAAGTGCACGCGCTCATCGGCCAGAACGGCGCGGGCAAGTCGACGCTCATCAAGATTCTGACGGGCGCGTATCGCAAGAGCGCTGGCGCCATCCGTTTCGACGGACGCGACGTGGATTTCCGCTCGCCGAAGGAAGCGCGCGAAGCGGGCATCAGCACGATCTATCAGGAGATCAACCTCGTGCCCTTCCGCTCGGTCGCGGAGAACGTCTTTCTCGGGCGCGAGCCGCGTCGTTTCGGCCTCATCGACTGGAAGACGGTGCAGCGGCGCGCGAGCGAACTGCTGGAATCGTTCGGGTTGCATATCGATGTGAAAAAGCCCGTGCGCGAATACTCGACCGCGATTCAGCAGATGGTCGCGCTCGCGCGAGCCGTGTCGTCGGATGCGAAGATGGTCATCATGGACGAATCGACGTCCTCGCTCGACGAACGCGAAGTGGAACTGCTTTTCACCGTCGTGCGGCGCTTGCGCGACGACGGGCGCGCGGTCATCTTCGTGTCGCATCGGCTGGACGAACTGTATGCGCTCTGCGACCGCGTGACCGTCATGCGCGACGGTCAGACCGTCGCCGAAAGCAGCATGCAGGAAATGGACAAGCTCAAGCTCGTCACGACGATGCTCGGGCGCACGCTCGCCGCCGTCGTGCACGAAGACAGCGCGGTGAAGGAAGCCAATCTCGCGAAGCGCGGCGCGCTCGCGCTCTCGGCGCAGTCGCTCGCGGCGGGCGCGAAGGTCACGAACGTGTCGCTCGACGTGCATGCGGGCGAAGCCGTCGGTCTCGCCGGACTGCTCGGCTCGGGCCGCACCGAGACCATGCGCCTCTTGTTCGGCGCGGATCGTCCGTCGCAGGGCGCGCTCGCGGTCGGCGGCGATCGCGTCACGTTCAAATCGCCGAAAGATGCGATCGCGCGCGGCATCGCGTATCTGACGGAAGACCGCAAGGCCGAAGGCATCGTGCCGGAGCTTTCCGTGCGCGACAACCTCACGCTCGTCTGCCTGCCCGCGCTCACGAAGCGCGGCGTGGTGGATGTCGGCAAGCAGCGCGAGATCGTCGATGGCTTCATCGCATCGCTCGGGATCAAGCTGCGCTCGCCCGATCAGCCGATACGCGAACTCTCGGGCGGCAATCAGCAGAAGGTGCTGCTCGCGCGCTGGCTCGCGACGAATCCGCGTCTCTTGCTGCTCGACGAACCCACGCGCGGCATCGACGTCGGCGCGAAAGCCGATGTCGCGAAGATCGTGCGCGAGTTGCGCGACGCGGGCCTCGCGGTGCTTTTGTCCGCGTCCGAACTGGAAGAACTGACCGCCGTGGCCGACCGCGCGGTCGTGATCCGCGACGGCGAAACGGTGGCGGCACTCGACGGCGCGCAGATGAACGAGGCGTCGATCATGGATGCGATCGCCTACGGCGCGGGCGAGCAATCGTCGCTCGCGCAGGCAACGGCCGCGCAAGGAAACGAGTCATGACGGACAAGACGCAGCCGGCAGCGCCGCTTGCCGCCGACACGCAAGGCGCGCCTTCGACGAAGAAGCGCGGCATCGCGATTCAGCGCGAGATCGTCGTGCTGCTCGCGATGATCGTGTTCAATCTCATCTTCACCGAGCACTTCTGGTCGCTGCAGACCTTCAACGTGAATCTCACGCAGGTGGTGACGATCGTGATCGTCGGCATCGGCATGACGCTCGTCGTCGCGACGGGCGGCATCGATTTGTCGGTGGGCGCGTCGATGGCCATTGCGGGCGCGCTCGCGCCGATGCTCTTCATGAACATCGAGGGCGCGCCCGGCATCCTGCTCGCGTTCACGCTGCCTGTCGCGGCGGCTGCGCTGTGCGGCGCATTCAACGGCTTTCTCGTGACGAGGCTTCGCGTGCAGCCCATCGTCGCGACGCTCGTGCTCTTCATCGCGGGACGCGGGATTGCGCAGGTCATCACCGACGGCAGCTTGCAGGCGTTCAACAATCCCGCGTTTCAATGGATCGCGCTCGGCAAGATTGCGGGCGTGCCGTTTCAGATCCTGCTGATGCTCGCGCTCGTCGTGATCTTTACGTGGATCGTGCGCAAGACGCTCTTCGGCAAGTACTTGCTTGTGACGGGCGGCAACGAGGACGCCGCGTATCTCTCCGGCATTCCGACCGCGCGCGTGAAGTTGATCGCGTACACCGCATGCGCCGCGCTTGCGGGTCTCGCCGGGCTGATATCGATCTCGGTGAATTCGTCGTCGGATGCGAACGTCGTCGGACTCGGCGTCGAACTCGATGCGATCGCAGCGGTGGCGGTCGGCGGCACCGCGCTCACGGGCGGCAAGGCGTACATCACGGGCACGCTGATCGGCGCGCTCATCATCCAGTTATTGCGCTACACGCTGCTCGCGCACGGCATTCCGGATGCCGCCGCGCTCGTGCTGAAGGCTGGCATCATCATCGCGGCCGTGTACGTGCAGCGTCGCCGGGGCTCATGACATGAAGCGGAACCTTCCCATCCTGATCGCGCTCGCCGCGCTGCTCGTGCTCGGCGTCGTGCGCTACGAGCATTTCGCGTCGGCGTACAACGTGACGTCCTTCTGGCGATACAACTCGATGTTCGCGCTGATTTCCATCGGCATGGCGTTCGTCATCATCACGGGCGGCATCGACTTGTCCGTGGGCGCGGTGGCCGCGCTCGCGAGCGTCGTATCGGCGCTGGCGAGTCCGCACGGCGCGGTGGCGGGCGTGCTCGCGGGATCGTTCGCGGGGCTTGCGGTCGGCGCGCTGAACGGGCTCGTCATCACGCACATGCGGATATTGCCCTTCATCGTCACGCTCGCGACGAGTCTCGGCGCGCATGGGCTCGCGCTGCTGCTCGGCCATAACGATGCCGTCGCGATTGCATCCGACACGGCCTTCGCCGCGTTCGGTCAGGGCGATCTCTTCGGCTTGCCGATTCCCGGCATCGTATCGCTGGTCGCGGCAGTGGCCGGATGGATCGCGCTGCGCAGTTCGCGCTTCGGCCGGCATGCGCTTGCCATCGGCGGCAGCGAGGAAGCGTCGCGGCTCATGGGACTCAACGTCGATCGCACGCTCGTCGCCGTATATGCAGTGAGCGGCCTGCTCGCGGGCATCGCGGGCGCGATCCTCGCCGCGCAATTCGGCGCGGGACAGCCGAACGAAGGCGTCGGCTGGGAACTCTTCGCGATCTCGGCGGTGGTGCTCGGCGGCACGCGGTTAACGGGCGGCGAAGGCTCCATTGCGATGACGATTGCAGGCGTCGCGCTGCTCGGACTCGTTTTCAACCTGCTGAACTTCGAGAACGGGCTCGGGTATATCAGCCTGTCCGCGTACTGGCAGTCGGTGATTCGCGGCTTATTCCTGCTGCTCGTGATCGTGCTGCAGGCGCGCGTGCTGAACCGCAAGACGACGCCGGCGAAAGTGGCGCACTGAGCGCGTGTTCGTTTGGGGATGACAGCACAAGGGCCGCTCGATGCGGCCCTCGTCCTTTCTGTCGCGTTCGCCTGCGCGTTTCGACGCCGACGCGCGCGCAGTCGGCTTGCGTTAGCCTTGCGCGTCTTCGGCATGGCCATTGCTGCCGGCGTTCTGTTCCCGCAGTTTCCCTCGAACGCACACCGGAGGCATTCTTCATGACCACCACCGTCGGCGACTTTCTGGTCGACCGCCTCTACGCCTGGGGCGTGCGCCGGATTTATGGCTATCCCGGCGATGGCATCAACGGCGTGTTCGGCGCGCTCAATCGCGCGAAGGGCAAGATCGAATTCATTCAGGCGCGGCACGAGGAAATGGCCGCGTTCATGGCCTCTGCGCACGCGAAGTTCACCGGCGAACTCGGCGTGTGCATTGCGACATCGGGACCGGGCGCCGCGCATCTGCTGACCGGCCTCTACGACGCGCGGCTCGATCACATGCCCGTTCTCGCGATTGCGGGGCAGCAAGCGCGTGCATCGCTTGGCGGGCACTATCAGCAGGAAGTCGATTTGCAGTCAATGTTCAAGGACGTCGCCGGCGCGTTCGTGCAGCAGGCGAGCGTGCCTTCGCAGATTCGCCATCTCGTCGATCGCGCGATTCGTACCGCGCTTGGTGAGCGCAAGGTCGCAGCACTGGTTTTACCGAACGATCTGCAAGACCTGAAATACGAACCGCCGCCGCGCAAGCACGGCACGTTGCATTCGGGCGTCGGCTATCGCGAGCCGAAAATCGTCCCTTATCCCGACGATCTCAAGCGCGCCGCCGACGTCCTCAACGCGGGCAAGAAGGTCGCGATTCTCGTCGGCGCGGGCGCGCTTCAGGCAACGGACGAAGTGATCGCCGTCGCCGAAAAACTCGGCGCGGGCGTCGCCAAAGCGCTGCTCGGCAAAGCCGCGCTGCCCGACGATCTGCCTTACGTCACCGGCTCCATCGGTCTGCTCGGCACGGAACCGAGCTACAAGCTGATGACCGAATGCGACACGCTTCTGATGATCGGCTCGGGCTTCCCCTACTCGGAGTTCCTGCCGAAGGAAGGCGCGGCGCGCGGCGTGCAGATCGACATCAAGGCGGACATGCTGTCGATCCGCTATCCGATGGAAGTGAATCTCGTCGGCGATAGCGCGGAAACCTTGCGCGCGCTCTTGCCCTTGCTCGAACAGAAGACGGATCGCGCGTGGCGTGAAGACATCGAAGGCTGGATGCGCGACTGGTGGACGAAGCTCGAAAAGCGCGCACTCGAGCCGGGCACGACAGGCGTCAATCCGCAGCGCACGGTATGGGAACTGTCGCCGCGCGTGCCAGCCAACGCAATCGTAACAAGTGATTCGGGTTCCTGTGCAAACTGGTACGCGCGCGATCTCAAGGTCAAGCGCGGCATGATGTGCTCGCTGTCGGGCGGGCTCGCGTCGATGGGCGCGGCGGTTCCGTATGCGATCGCCGCGAAGTTCGCGCATCCCGAACGGCCGGTGATCGCGCTCGTCGGCGATGGCGCGATGCAGATGAACAACATGGCCGAACTCATCACCGTGTCGAAGTACTGGAAACAGTGGTCCGACCCGCGATGGATCTGCATGGTGCTCAACAACGAGGACCTCAACCAGGTCACGTGGGAACAGCGCGTGATGAACGGCGATCCGAAATTCGAGGCGTCGCAGGATATTCCATCCGTGCCGTATCACCGGTTCGCGGAGTTGATCGGCTTGCGCGGCTTTTACGTCGATGATGCCGAACGCATGGCCGCCGTCTGGGACGAGGCGCTGGCGTCGGACAGGCCTGTCGTGATCGAAGTGAAGGCCGATCCGAACATCCCGCCGCTGCCGCCGCACATCACGCTGCAGCAAGCAAAGGCGTTCGCGACCACGCTATTCGAGGGCGATCCGAACGAAGGCAACATCATCGTCGATACCGCGAAGCAGGTGCTCGGCGCGGTGTTGCCGGGGCATAAGGACGAAGGACGATAAGAACGGATAGCGCGAGGCGCGGTTCAGCGCGTCTCGTCGGAACCGGCGATGTCGTCCGCCGGCGACGCCGCCGAGCCGCCGTCCGAGGCGAGCCGCAGATACGCGGCAGCGAGCCTGCGCAATTCGTCTTCGCTCGCATCCTCGATGCCGATCAGATGGTTGCTCGCCGCGCGATGCGTCGCGAGCAATTCGTTGAGCTTCAGATGCAGCGCGACGCTGTCCTTGTTCTGGCTCTGCTGGATCAGAAAGACCATGAGGAACGTGACGATCGTCGTGCCGGTGTTGATGACGAGTTGCCAGCCATCCGAGTAATGAAAGATCGGGCCGGTCACGACCCACACGACGATGCTCGTGACCGCGAAGCCGAACGCGAAAGGCGAGCCCGCCCAGCGCGTGACGAGACTCGCGAAGCTGTCGAACGCGCGCATCAGCGGATGCGCCTTCGCATATGCGGGACTCGCCGTGTCGGGAATGGTGTCGAGCTGGTCGGTCGAGCTTGGGTGTCTGTTTTGCATAGTTATCCTCCTGCGTTGCAATTCGAGCGCAAGCAAGAAACGATCCCTACAGCTACCCTTCACCATCCCGCCGCCCGGCGACGCTCACGCCGACGGACCGCGCTTTGTCGCCAGCGTGTCGATGCTCGCCTGCAAGTCCGGGCCGGACTGCGCCTTGGGCATCGTGAGCGCGGCGTTCAATGCACCCGCGGCGGCCGCGTCGTTCGGCTTGATCGACAGCGCCTGTCTCAGCGCGCTTTCCGCCTCGACCGGGCGTCCGAGTCCGACGAGCGCGATGCCCAGACCGCGGCTCGCTTCGAAGAAGACGGGACGCATTGCGAGAGCGGTCCTGTACTCCGCTTCGGCTTCCGGCAGGTTGAAACGGCGTTGCGCAACGTTGCCGAGCCCGCAATGCGCCTCCGCCGACTGTGGGTCCAGCGCCAGCGCGCGGTTGAACGATGCGTCCGCGTCCACGAGCCGTCCCGCCGCGCAGAGCACGTCGCCCATCGTGAGATGCGCTGCGACGTTGTCCGGGTCGAGCGCGATTCCGCGGCGGCACGCGGCCTCGGCTTCGGGCACGCGGCCTTGAGCGCGCAACGCGTCGGCGAGTGCGACGTGCGCGGGCGCGTAGTCCGGCAGGAGCGCGCACGCGCTGGCGAAGGCGCGCTCGGCCTCGTCGCTGCGATCCTGCGCCTGCAACACGCAACCGAGCATATGCCGCGCGATGCCGAAGTCGGGGCGCAACGCGAGCGCGCGGTCCAGCGTGCTTTGGCATTCGGCGTGGCGCTTTTCGTCCCACGCGACGAGCGCCAGATTCAGAAGCACGTCGGGCGAGTCCGGACTGAGCGCGAGCGCACGGCGGAACATGTCTTCGGCTTCGGAGAGACGCCCCAACTGGCGCAATACGAGACCGAGGTTATTGTGCGCCGCGGGCGATTCGGGACGATCGGCGATTTCCTGCCGAAGCAGGGCTTCCGCTTCGGTGAGGCTAATTGGTTCACTCATCGGAGTTTCGTTCATGAGCATTATCTCGGGCTAAAAGAAGGAACAAGAATGAATAAGAATGAATGGTTCAGGGCTTTATCGACGATATCGGTTTCAATAAGCGCGAACGCGATTCAGCGTGAATCGGCGGCGAGTCGGGCGATACGAATGAATATCGGGACAAGGGCGGGCAAACGCGCGCGCAGCGCGGGTCTCGGGCATCGCCGCGCCTCATGACGATACCGTTCTAGGCCGACAGCGTGATTGAGTGATTGCGGCGGGACCCGTCTCGCGTCGTTTCACCGATTCACGGAAACGAGAAACGATAACGGATGCGCTTCAGTATAGTGCAAAAAATTATCGCGAAAAGAAGGGCGCGCGCTGCACCGTCATTCGAATCGCGCTTTGAAATGCGCAATTCGTTTATTGATTCAAGCGCGCGGCGTTCGGCATCTCGCGGCGGCTGTCACGCGTCTTGCTTTCCTCCGCGCGACGAGCGTCGCGACGCAGGAAATGTGACTTTCCGTGCGAGAATCGCGAAGCATCCAGCCCGGCGTTTCAGCCAGCATCGTTCCGACACAACGTTCGCCCAGCGAGCATCGAGCCGCCGCATCGAAGGCGTGGAGATTGAAGCGTCGATGAAACCTGACAGTCTGATCCCGGATACGAGAGTGAAAAGCCTCGACCCGAGCTTCCTGCTGGGCGGTGGCGAGATGGGCGTGCTCATCCGCGCGTTCGACTGGACGCAGACCGCGCTCGGCGCGCCGGAGCACTGGCCGCAAAGTCTCAAGACCGCCATCCGCATCATGCTCACGTCGCGCCAGCCCATCTGGATCGGCTGGGGCCGCGACCTGCTCTTCTTCTACAACGACGCGTACAAGTCGATCATCGGCGGCAAGCATCCGCACGCGCTCGGCCAGCCGGCTTCGGTCGTATGGCGCGAAATATGGGACGACATCGGGCCGTTGCTCGACACGGCGCTCGCAGGCGTCGAAGGCACGTTCGTCGAACAGAAGCTGCTCATCATGGAGCGCAACGGCTTTCCCGAGGAAACGTACTACACGTTCTCGTACAGCCCGATTCCCGACGACCGCGGCGGCGCGGGCGGCATCATCTGCGCGAATAGCGACGACACACAGCGCGTGCTCGGCGAGCGGCAACTGCTCGTGCTGCGCGAACTCGCCACTTCCGCCGCCGATGCGCGCACCTGGCGCGAGGCGTCCGAATGCTCGATGCGCGCGCTCGCCAACGCCCCGCGCGACATGCCTTTCGCGCTGCTCTATTCGGCGGAGCCGGGCAACGAGACGGCGACGCTCGTCAGCGCGTGCGGCATCGCGCCGGGGCATCCCGCCGCGCCCGCCACGCTTCATGCGGCAAGACCCGGCCCGTGGCCCGTTCTCGATGTCCTGCGCGAGAACCGCGCGCGCGTCATGCCCCATCTGCATCAGCGTTTCGGCGGCGCGCTGCCGACAGGCGCATGGAAAGCCGCGCCGACTTGCGCCGTGCTGCTGCCCATCGCGCCGACCGGCGAAACGGGGCACGCGGGCGTGCTCGTCGCCGCGCTCAATCCGTATCGCCTGTACGACGAAGGCTATCGCGCGTTCATGAATCTCGTCGCCGGGCAGATCAGCGCGGCCATCGGCTACGCCCATGCCTACGACGAGGAACGCCGCCGCGCCGAAGCGCTCGCGGAAATCGACCGCGCGAAGACCACGTTTTTCTCCAACATCAGCCACGAATTCCGCACGCCGCTCACGCTGATGCTCGGACCGCTCGAAGAACTGCTCGCCGATCCCGCGCGCGTTCGTCCCGAAGATATGCGGCTCGTCGAGATCATGCATCGCAACGGCATGCGCCTGCTCACGCTCGTCAATGCGCTGCTCGACTTTTCGCGCATCGAGGCGGGGCGCATCGAGATTCATCGGCAATGCACGGACATCGCCGCGTTCACGGCGGAACTGGTGTCGCTGTTCCGCTCGGCCATCGAAACGGCCGGGCTTGCGCTGCGCACCGACATTCCCGCGACGCCCGTTCTCGCGGACATCGACCGCGACATGTGGGAAAAAGTCGTGATGAACCTGCTGTCGAATGCGTTCAAGTTCACGTTCGAGGGGCGCATCGAAGTCGCGCTTCGCGCCGACGCGCGCGGCGCAATCGAGATGAGCGTGCGCGATACGGGCATCGGCATTCCGGAGCATGAACTCGACCGCGTGTTCGAGCGCTTTCATCGCGTGGCGGGCGCGACGGGCCGTTCGGTGGAAGGCAGCGGCATCGGGCTTGCGATGGTGCAGGAACTCGTCAAGCTGCACGACGGAAGCATCCGCGTGGAAAGCCGGCCGGGCGCGGGCGCGTGTTTCACGGTGACGCTGCCGGCCGCGCGCGAGGCGCTTGCCTGCCCCGACGACACGCCGCGCGCCGAAGCCAGCAGCGGCGCGCGGTCGTATGTGAGCGCCGCGTTGCGCTGGGCGCCGGACACGGACGGCGCCGCGAACGATGCAAACGACGCGGGCATCGCGCTCGACGTTCCATCGCTGCGGCCGGTCGAGCCGGCGACGGCATCGGACGCGACGACGGGCCGCGTGCTCGTCGTCGAGGACAACGCCGACCTGCGCGAATACATGCGCCGCCTGCTCGCGGCGGCGGGCCACGACGTGCGCGTCGCCGCCGACGGCCGTGCCGCGCTGGAGGCGGCACGCGCGGCGCATCCGGAAGTCATCGTGTCGGACGTGATGATGCCGCGCCTCGACGGCTACGGCCTTCTGCGCGCCTTGCGCGAGGACGCGGCGCTGCGCGAGACGCCCATCGTGCTGCTCTCGGCGCGCGCGGGCGAGGAAGCGCGCGTGGGCGGCCTCGAAGCCGGCGCCGACGACTATCTGACCAAGCCCTTCTCCGCGCGCGAACTGCTCGCGCGCGTGACGGGCAACCTGCGGCTCGCGCGCCTGCGCCGCGAGACGGAAGAGCGGCTGCTCGAAGAGTCGCGCGTGCTGGAAGTGCTCAATCGCGTCGGCAAGACGATTGCCGCGGAACTCGACTTGTCGCGCGCGGTGCAGGTCGTGACCGACGCGGCCACCGAGCTGACCGGCGCGGCGTTCGGCGCGTTCTTCTACAACGTCCTCGATGACGAAGGCGGCAGCTACACGCTCTACTCGCTCTCCGGCGCGGCGAAGGAGAGCTTCGCCAGCTTTCCGATGCCGCGCAACACCGCCGTGTTCGGCCCGACGTTTCGCGGCGAGGGCATCGTGCGCTCGGACGACATCACGAAGGATCCGCGCTACGGCCACAACTCGCCGCACTTCGGCATGCCCAAAGGCCACCTCGCGGTGCGCAGCTATCTCGCCGCGCCCGTCGTCTCGCGCACGGGCGAAGTGCTCGGCGGCCTCTTCTTCGGCCATGCGGACGCGGGCGTGTTCACCGAGCGCGCGGAGCGCATCCTCGCGGGCATCGCGGCACAGGCGGCGGTCGCCATCGACAATGCGCGCCTCTTTCAGGCGGCGCAGAACGAGATCGCCGAGCGCACGCGGGCGCAGGCCGCCCTGCGCGATTTGAACGAAACGCTGGAGCGCCGCGTGACCGAAGTCGTCGCGGACCGCGACAGGCTGTGGGAACTGAGCGAGGACCTCTTCGTCATCACGAGCTTCGACGGCGCGCTGTTGCGCGTGAGTCCATCGTGGTCGTCGGTGCTCGGCATGGATGGCGAACGCCTGCACGCGCGCAGGATGCTCGATCTCGTGCATCCCGACGATGCGGCAGCCGTCGCGCTCGAACTCGACAAGCTGCGCGCGAGCGGCCTGCCGACGCGCTACGAATGCCGCCTCGCGCGCATCGATGGCGGCTGGCGGTGGATCGCATGGACGCTGTCGCTCGATCCGCGCACGCGCCGCATTCACGGCGTGGGCCGCGATGTGACCGCCGACCGCGAAACCGCCGAGGCGCTGCGCCACGCCGAGGAAGCGCTGCGCATGGCGCAGAAGATGGAAGCCATCGGCAAGCTGACGGGCGGCGTCGCGCACGACTTCAACAACCTGCTGCAAGTGATCGGCGGCAATCTGCAATTGCTCGCGAAAGACGTGGCGGGACAGGACAAGCCGGAACAGCGCGTGAAGAGCGCGCTCGCGGGCGTCGCGCGCGGCGCGAATCTCGCCTCGCAACTGCTCGCGTTCGGCAGGCGCCAGCCGCTCGCGCCGAAAGTCGTGAACCTCGGCCGCTTCGTGCGCGGCCTCGACGACATGTTCCGCCGCGCGCTCGGCGACGGCATCGAGATCGAGACCATCGTGACGGGCGGCTTGTGGAACACGCTCGTCGATCCGTTTCAGGTGGAGAACGCGCTGCTCAATCTCGCGATCAACGCGCGCGACGCGATGAACGGCCACGGCAAGCTCACCATCGAGGCGGGCAACGCATCGCTCGACGAAACCTACGCGATGCGCAACGCCGACGTGACGCCCGGCCAGTACGTCATGGTCGCCGTCACGGACACGGGCTCGGGCATGTCGCCGGAAGTGCAGGAACGCGCGTTCGAGCCGTTTTTCACGACCAAGCGCGAAGGACAGGGCACGGGCCTCGGGCTTTCGATGGTCTACGGCTTCGTGAAGCAGTCGGGCGGGCACGTCAAGGTGTACAGCGAAGAGGGTCACGGCACGACGGTGCGCATCTATCTGCCGCGCGCGCGCCAGGAAGAAGACCTCGAAACGCACATCGACGGCGGGACGGCGAAAGGCGGCTCGGAGACCGTTCTCGTGGTCGAGGACGACGAGGAAGTGCGCGCGACTGTCGTCGAGCTGCTCGCGGATCTCGGCTATCGCGTGCTGCGCGCGAAGGATGCGCAAAGCGCGCTGGCGATCATCGAGAGCGGCGCGCGCATCGACTTGCTCTTCACCGATGTCGTGATGCCCGGCCCGCTGCGCAGCACGGAACTCGCGAGGAAGGCGCGCGAGCGGCTGCCGGGCATCGCGGTGCTGTTCACGTCGGGTTATACGGACAACGCGATCGTCCATGCGGGGCGGCTCGACGACGGCATCGACCTGTTGAGCAAGCCGTACACGCACGAGGCGCTCGCGCGAAAGATCCGCCAGGTGCTCGCCGGCTCGGCGCACGAGCGCACCAACGCGGCCAGCGTCGCGACCGCCGCCAACGCCGCCAGCGTCGCCAACGTCGCCAATGCCCGCGCCGCTGCCTTGCTGGACGATGCGCCTTCGAATCCGCGCGTGCTCTATGTCGAAGACGACGAACTGGTGCGCGCGAGCAGCGCGGAATTGCTGCGCACGCTGGGGCTCGATCTGACCGAAGCGGCAAGCGTCAAGGAAGCGCTCGTGCTGCTACGCGAAGAACGCTTCGATGTGCTGCTGACGGACGTCGATCTCGCCGGCGAATCGGGAATCGAGCTGGCGCGGACGGCATCGAGGCGCGTGCCGGGGCTGGGCGTCATCTTCGTGACGGGCTACGAACTCGCGCTGACCGAAGCCGAGCACGATGCGCTGCCGCACGCCGTTCAGCTACGCAAGCCTTACGACCCGCTCGCGCTGCTCGACGCGGTGAAGGCCGCGACCGCTCACTGAACGCGTTACTGAAGCGGCCCCGCGTCGCCGAGTTCCATCACGACGAAGCCGCTCGCCTCTTCCTTCGCGGCGCGCTTCGCGACCACGGCCAACGCGCTCACATGCGCGCTGCCGTGCGCCGCGCCCGGCGCGATCGGCACCGCGCCCGCCGACAGCCGCACGAAGCCGAAGAAGGCGGGCCGCGCGAGGCGGTCTTCGCCGTGAATGCCGCCCGCGATCCGCTCTTGCGGCGAATAGAAGCGCATCACGAGTTCATTGAACACGTCGATGGCGCGCCCGGCGCGCGCCTGCCAGTCGTCGCTCTGAAAGAGCAGCAGGAAGTCGTCGCCGCCGATATGTCCGAGAAAATCGCGCGTCGGCTCGCATACGGAGGCGAGCGTGCTCGCCGCCGCCTTCAGCACTTCGTCGCCCTGCCAGTAGCCGTAGCGGTCGTTAAAGGGCTTGAAGTGATCGAGGTCGAAGTAGCACGCGACGAACGCCGAGCCGTTCGCGATCAGCCGGTCGATGTGCGAATTGAGCGGCACGTTGCCCGGCAGGAACGTGAGCGGGTTCGCATAGCGCGCGGCTTCCACGCGCACTTCGGTGACGGCCCGCACCATGCTCGCGCCCGTCGCGAGTCCCGCATAACGGCCGTTTTCCGTGACGATGAAGCCGTCGGAGAGATCGTGCGGGTCGTCGCTCGTGAAGAGCCGCGCGATTTCTTCGAGCGTCGAGCCGCGTTCGATGACGAGCGGCGCGCGATTGGCGAACTGCATGCACGGCCGCTTGCCGAACAGTTCGCGGTGATACGGCAGCGCGTACTGATCCATGAACGAGCGGCGATTGATGAGCGCGACGGGCCGCCCCTCGTCGACGATCGCGACCGCGTGCAGCGACGGCATCCGATTGAAGAGGCGCACGACGTCGTCGTTGCGGGATTTCAGGTTGAGCGTCGGCGCTTCGACGAGCATGCGTTCGAGCATCACCGCGTTCATGTCGGCGGTGGCGCCCGTGCGCGTGCTGGCCGGATAAACCGCGATCTGCCCCGAGCGCAACGCGCGCGCGACGGGCTCCGGCAGCCGCGCGCTCGGCGAAGCGGCGGGCCGGCCGAGCAGAAAGCCCTGCGCGCACGCAATGCCCAGATCGCGCACGATCTCGAGGTCCGCCTCGCGCTCGATGCCTTCCGCGATCAGCGACGCACCGCTCGCGTTGGCGAACGACACCATCGCTTTCACGGCTTCGAACTTGAGCGGATCGCGCGCGATGCCGGACACGAAGAAGCGGTCGATCTTCACGTAATGCGGCGCGAGCCGCACCCACAGGTTCATCGATGCATTCGCGCTGCCGTAGTCGTCGAGCGCGAATTGCGGGCCGGACGCACGCAGCGCGCGCACGCACACGCCGAAGCGCTCGGCATCGGCGATCACGCTCTGCTCGGTCAGCTCGACGACGAGCCGCTTCGCATCGAGGCCGTGGTCGCTCGCCAGATGACCGGGCGCGTCGCGCTCGCCGAGCGCCGCTTCGATCGCGGCCGCGCTGAAGTTGATGAAGAGCAGCCCGCTGCGCGCAAGCTGCGCGAACGCGGCGATGCACACGCGCGCCGCCGCGTGCTCCAGCATCACGCCGTGGCGTTCGCGCGCCGCCTGCTCGAAAAGCGCGGCGGGCGATTCCTGCGCGGTTCCCGCAGGGCCGCGAATGAGACCTTCATAGCCGATGATCTCGCCGTCCGCGAAGCGCACGATCGGCTGAAACACGGCCGTGAGCGCGTTCGACGCGATGAGTTCTTCGATGCTTGAGCGCGGCGTTACATGAGCGGACGGATTGGCGGACATGGGCCTTCAATCGGAGCGGGCTATCGTCCGAAGTAACGGAGCGCCGCGCGCGAACTTGAATGAAGCTTTCGTGAAGCGTTGCACCGTGGCGGTGCGCCCATGTCCTATCGCTCGCCTGGCTTATCGCGCGCGGCGTTGGCGCACGGCATCGGCGAGCGTTTCGAGCACCGGCTCCGTCTGCGTCCATCCGAGACACGCATCCGTGATGGATACGCCGTGCTCGAGCGGCACACCCGGCTTCAGGTCCTGCCGCCCTTCCTCGAGATGGCTCTCGATCATCACGCCGGTGATGCGCGTCTCGCCCGCCGCGAGTTGCCGCGCGATGTCATCGGCGACTTCGATCTGACGCGCATGCGACTTGTTCGAGTTCGCGTGCGAGCAGTCGATCATCACCTGTTCGCGCTGCTTGAGCGCGGCGAGCGCCGTGCAGGTCGCGGCCACGCTTTGCGCGTCGTAGTTCGGGCCTTTCTTGCCGCCGCGCAGGATGACGTGACAGTCCTGGTTGCCGCGCGTCTCGAAGATCGCGGCCATGCCCATCTTCGTCATGCCCATGAACGCGTGGCTCGCGCTCGCCGCGACGATCGCGTCCGCCGCGACCTGCACGCCGCCGTCCGTGCCGTTCTTGAAGCCGATCGGACACGACAGGCCCGACGCAAGCTGGCGATGGCTCTGGCTTTCCGTCGTGCGCGCGCCGATGGCGCCCCACGCGATCAGATCGGCGATGTACTGCGGGCTCAGCAAGTCGAGGAATTCGGTGCCGGTCGGCAGGCCGAGCGCGCTGATTTCCAGCAGAAGCTCGCGCGCGCGGCGCAGCCCTTCGTTGATGCGGAAGCTGCCGTCGAGACGCGGATCGTTGATATAGCCCTTCCAGCCGACCGTCGTGCGCGGTTTCTCGAAGTACACGCGCATGACGATGACGAGGTCGTCGCAAAGCCGATCCGCGACCGTCTTCAGACGATGCGCGTAGTCCATCGCCTGACCGTGATCGTGAATCGAGCACGGTCCGACCACCACGACGAGACGATCGTCGCGGCCATGCAGGACGTTCGCAATCGCCGCGCGGCTCTTTTCGACGAGCGTTTGCACGCCGGGCGTAACGGGCAACTCATCCAGAAGCAGCGCCGGCGAGATCAGCGGACGCACCGCGCCAATGCGCGTGTCGTCGATGCGGGTCGTATCTTGCGTGGAGTCGGCCACGCCGGCCTCCTGATCGCGGGAGGGATTGTCGATGCGGCTCAAAATAGCCTCCGTCATGCGTGATTGATGCTTAAAAAGCACGATTTATGCGGCGTTTTCGCGTGCTTGCCGGGGTTCGGCGCACAGAGCGATTATCGCATCGATGCGCTGGCATGCGCGTCGCCACGGGCAAACGCGCATCAGCTTCGTGCGTATGATGAGGCTTCATTCAGGGAGAAAAACCATGCGGATCGAAACGTCGTTTCTTTTCGACCTCGACGGCACGCTTGTCGATAGCGTCTATCAGCACGTACTCGCGTGGAAGGAAGCGCTCGACGCGGAGGGCATCGAATTGTCGGTGTGGCGCATTCACCGCAAGATCGGCATGAGCGGCGGGCTCTTCACGAATCAGCTTTTGCGCGAGACGCACGGCGAAATCAGCGCGGATCGCGTCGAGCACTTGCGGCGGCTGCACGCCGAGGCGTATCAACGGCTGCGCGCGCAGGTGTGTCCGCTGCCGGGCGCGCGCGAGCTGCTCGCCGCGCTGACCGATGCCGGCACGCGCTGGGCCATTGCGACGAGCGGGCGCATGGAAACGGCGGCGGTCAATCTGGAGGCGCTGGGCGTCGATGCATCCAAACAGGTGGTCGTCACGCGCGACGACGTGAAGTACGCCAAGCCCGATCCCGACCTCTTCCTCGCGGCGGCCGAGCGTCTGAACGTGCCGATCGAACATACGGTCGTGGTCGGCGACAGCATCTGGGACATGCTCGCGGCGCGGCGTTGCCGCTCGCTCGGCGTCGGCCTGTTATCGGGCGGCTACGGCAGCGACGAACTGGAGCGCGCGGGGGCGCTGCGCGTTTATGAAGACCCGGCCGATTTGCTGAACCATCTGGACGAAGTGGCCGCGCGGCCTTGATGGGGCGTTGGCGGCTCGTTCATCGACGGGGTTTGCTGCCGGTCCTAGGGAAACAGTGCATCGACGAGATCACGCTTGCGCGCGATCCGTCGTGAGCGACGCCGCTTCGGGCCAGGTGCGCTGCGCGGAGTGGTCGTCCGTCACGCGGCCCGCAGACGAATGCGGATACGGCGTGAGGCGAATCGGGACGAAGCGCGTCTCGGCCGGCGATGGCGAGCGCGCCCCACGCCGAGTTCGCGGCCTGCACGTTCGACTTCCCCTCCCTACAACTATCTTTAGAGACGGGTGCTGCTTCCGAATCGAAGGTTCGCTTTGCATACGATTTGTTCACGCTGATCCAAGTACCCGTTTTCTTGAAAGTTACAAACGTATTTGCCGATGCTGCAAACCGAATCGCTCCTGCCATCAGGATCGCTGCAATCAAGAATGCGACGAAATAGCCCGCATAGCTGGTCGACGACTTCACGCTAGCCGCGTTTATAACCTGCTTCTTTGAATCGAAATATTTTCCCAGACGCGGCAATCGATGTCATGCCGACTTGTTGCGAGCGTGCCCATCGCAATATCGATTGAGCTTCGGACCATTGAACAACACCCGGCAAGAAAAGGAATCGAAACGCCGTTAGTTGGTTTGCCTCATTTATTGTTCTTTCAAGCAGGGCATCGTCGCTACCTCACGCCGACCGCCACTGTGAGCAGCCCGAACGCATGAGATACGAAGCCATTTTCGGTCATAGAGGTGTCTCGTTTCTTTGCTGGGCGCGCAATCCGGTATGTTGACGTTGGAGACGATCCCGCTTTTCAATTCTCAGGCGGCTTCCCTCTGGAGATGCGGATTCGGCTTCGGCTTTGGAATCGCCTCACACACACCGACGTCGATGGTGACGATGCGTTCAGCCTGAGCAGGCAGCAAGACGGTCCAGCCCAGGCGAGGCGAGATAGCGATTGGCTTTGTGCTTACCGACGGCTCGGGCGCGAAGCGTGAGGACACGGTCACCGACACGATCAAGGTTGAGCATGCGGGCGCGGTCCGGGTGCGCGCGGGCGAACTCGCGACCCGACTCGCGCAGATAGCGCATCTCGGCTTCGTAGTAACGCAGCACCGGATCGTCGTTCTGTCGCGCGGCTATGAAGTCCGGTTCGATGCCGTTTGGTGTGTCTTTTTTCATTCGTATTCTGGGATCGCGTCTTTGCGTCTGTATGGAAGGCGTACAGGGCCTCGCAATCAATGCGCGTCTTGCCGGGTGTCGTCGCCCGCGAGCATGAGCCACGGCATCGCGTTTCGCCAGCGCCAGCCCAGTGACACGCGCAATTCTTCGCACAGGCGTTGCAGGCGAGCATCTGGTCATCAGAATGAACGAGGACTTCGAGTTCGAACAACTCGTTCATTTCCTCGTCGATGCTGTATTCCAGCGGACTGACCGCTGAATTCAATCCCGCAACCATCAGTGACAGATGCTGAGATAGCCAAGCGTTGGGATCTTTGATCGCCGTCAGAAAATCAAGTGCAGCCATGCCGTGCGTCGCCTCGTCCTTATGTACATCCCATTTCGGGTCAGTACATTATTCTTTAAAAGGCGATGCACTCAAAGCATGCTTCGGCGAGCTAATCATGTGTTAACAAGATAAACAATTTGAAATTCATCGAGATACGTAACTCCTGCACTCCTGAACGCTTTTGAAATTCAGATTTCTCTCAGATATTCAGAGCTACCGAGCAGCATAGGTCGTTAGCGATACTGTCCCGCGCCGGGGATACCGCCGAACCGCAGGCAGCCGTTGCCAAAGCGCAGCTTGCAAGACTTCAGGCGCTCGCCACACGCGTCAGCGCTTGCGTCGCTGGTCGGGTTGTCGTTGATATCGGCGACGGGCGGAGCGGCGTAGCTAACGCGTCCGATGCACAGCAGGGCGAGAAACACGACTTGCGGGCCGCCGATCACGGCAGCCCAGAACCCCACACCACTCGCGGGCTCGCTTGCAGGCCACGCCAGCAGGATGAGCGGCACGCCTACCGCGCAGCATGCGAACCAGATACCGAGCCACGGCAGCAGACGCGGACCATGGGATGGGTACGGATAAGGTTCGCCCACCTCAGACAGATCAACCGGCATGCGTCAAGCGAAGTTGACGTTTAGCAGGGACGACACTAAGCGACAACCGCACGCGCAACGGTGGTCGTGCATCGCGTAAGGCTGACCATCACGATCGGGGAAGCGCTCATCGCCTTCGGCGATCGTTGTTTGTCCGTGGACATCGCATTGGGCGCTGTCGCCTCGACGGGCGAGTGCGCGTCCCATGAAGGTCGTGAACGGTGAGCCGCTAGTGACTTCGCCGCCGTGTTCGAGTTGGTCGCCGTAGCGGATGGGGGATTTCATTGTTGACGTATCCCTGGCTCTATCCGTCTTTGGAAGATTCGTGCACAGAATGCCTCGTCTGCAATTACGCGCTTCTTTCTCTTCAGATCCCAAACCCCAGGATATGAATCCACTCGGCAGCTTATTTTCCCATTCGGCGCGACAAAATCTCCGTCTACGGAAATTACCGATGCTCCGGCCTCTCCGATACTATCGAAAGAGTACTTCCGCAGTTCTCTCAACGCTTTCCCTTTTTGAAAAACCCCATGTAGTGATAAAAGATTTTTAGTTGTCCCTATGCGAGCAATGGTTGCCAACCAAGTGAAAGGCTGGACACTTACGAAATCAAGCGAGACGTAAATTCCTTTTGATAAATTTATGTCGGACAGAAATCCAACGCCCTCAGGAATGTGCGAGACCTTTACTTTAACCGTGGCCGAGCAGTTTTGAAGTTCTTGTGTGTCTGCATAGCCCGTATCGGAAACAATGATGGCTGACTTATCAAAACTCAGAACAGCAAAAATAGGTTTCTCACTCAGTTCGCAAAGGCGCACAGTTGTGCCGTCCGTCACTAGCTTCACGAAACCATTTTCGACCGCGTACTCAGTATCAGCGACTGCCAATTTTGAATAGACTCCGCAAACAATTAGTAGGCTAATCATTGCTGCAAATTGCTTAATCACAAATTATCTCCTTCGCCAGCCGCGTATAATCACATCTACGCTTGTCATCAATATAGCCACCGTTGATCGCGTAGGTAACCTCACGTGAAAGATTGAACTCACGCAGTTTTCCCGCCGCGTCATCTGCCACCGTAGGTATATCTTTATCGATTGCCCCAGTAATTTTCCATTTTGCTCGCTCGCACAGCAAAAAATAGGCCCCGCTATCAATGCAATTTTCTTTAAGGCTCACTTCTTGAGGGTTTCTAATTTCAGCTGGTATCTTCGTCATTCGACCTCTGTTATGTTTGATGTACTCCGGGTCGGTCCACCAAGAGTCATTGAATGACGACGAATTGATCCAACCTCGAAATACCCAATAGCCGGCGTAGTTGCTGCGTCCTGTCAACTGTTTAAAGCCGCGGCCTCGGAATTTTTGCGAATCCTTACTGTCGCAATTTCCGTTTTTCCAGTCGTATGACCCGGCAATCCGCCCTCCGTGGCTATTGAACTTTTCAGATCGAAACCACGGATCATCCTCTTCTGCAACAGCCCCATACCAGTGGCCTAGCGTTGACTCCGCCAGTATCGAAGTTGGATTTTTTCTTTTTCCGTGAACGGTCCCCGCTCCAACGACTCCGATCATGCTTGTTTCTTGCATCGAGGTGAGCCAGCCGCTTTCAACTGCGCCTTGCCCAAGAAAATGAGACAACCTCAGTGGCGAGGTAAGCCCAAATTTGCGCGTCGCAAAGTTTAGAGGGAAAAGATATGTTGTACGTAACTCGTGGGGTGTCGGACTAGAGTTTCCAGCATATTGATCGTCCGAATAGACCTGACGAAATTCCCCAATGCTTAACCACCCACACTTCCTAAAATGCCGCACAAACGCGAGCGGATGAAAAAACCAAAGCTTCTGCCCCGCAGTGAAGTCAGTCTTATCCCAAAACTGGAATGACTTCAGCAGTTTGATAAATGCCTTATAGCCAGCTTCATCGCCGTGATAAAACTCGCCTTCATCCTTCAGCTTGCCATAACGCGCTTCATTGTTAGAACTATCCCACTCGCTCGGCGCTTCGCAGACGAACCCCTTCAATCGCTCACGAATAGTCTTATTCGACCTGATGTAATTGGCAAGCACATCTTCTTTCCTGTACTCTTCGGTCAGCGCAACTTGCTGCGGCGTCTGATGGTCCTTGGTGTCCTTGACGATTTTCTTCAGCGCGTCGATATCGCACAGTCCGTCGGCGCTGAACGGCGTGTTGCCCTCGCTGATCTTCTCCCCGCCTGCGAGCACTGAGAAGTCGGCATCGGAAAGCTCGACAGCAATGCGGGCTTCGTCTTGCTCAAACACACGACCGAAACAGGCGATGGCCGGACACTGACGTTCTATTCGTTGTATATGCACCTGCTCGACCTGAGCAGCTACAACGGAGCGGATGGAAAACTGCTCCCGAAGTTTTTGCAGATGCCTACGCCGGGTGGTGACACCGAACCGTCGCCTGCGCAGAAAGGCGTCAATCTCAAAGTGCGGAGAAAGGATGTGCTCGGCTGGGTCGGCGCGTGCCACGCTCAGCAGCATCTGCACTTCGAGATATTCATGACCAAGACGGACTACGATGCCTACTTCGGTCGCACGCAGCTTGGGACGCCGACAGCGAGTATGGCGAGCAGCAGCGATTGTTGGGGGCACACCTACTATGTGATTCCCGCAGGCTCGTCGTTTCTCGCGCTACCGCCCGGCGTCGATTCACAGAGGACGCTCAAGGGCATTGCATTTGAAGCATTGCAGGCGGATCGGAACGCCGAGCAGTTGTTTGTAGAGATGTTCTTTCACAAGGGCCATAAATTCACCAACGTGTGGGCGGTATCGGGTCAAAGCCGAACGTTGCTCACGCCCACGCCAGTGAAAGAGAAGGACTACGAGTACGAGATGTACAAGCGGGCTACGGCACTGTACCCGGCGTGTCCGAGCGACGGCTATGAATTGCTTCGGTTCGGACGGATTCTTTCGCCATCGCCCACGTTGGGTATGGCGACGGGCGGCACGCCACCTCCGGTAGATGCCAGCCCGCAGGGAAATCCTCGATCCAGAGATGCGCAAAATCCGCGCGCAACTTGGATGCGGGTGACGTTCGCCGCTGGCCGGGAAGGTTATATCGACGTGAGCCCGGATGCGATTTCGAAGCTTTCCACCGCCACCATCGTAGGCCTTTTGACACACGCGATACGCGACGACCTCGCCATCGGCAATGGCGCGTACCTTTTCGTTTTGCATCGACGGCATCAGATGCGCGCCGCAATGCCAGCGTCGGTCGAATCCGATTGGATAGATTCCGTGGGCGAGTTCGAACGCGTCCACCTTGTCCATCATCAGGTCAAGTACAGGCGGGTTGGCGTCGGCGTCGGTGCTTCCGAGCCCAGCAGCCGGAAGAAAGGGAGGGCTAATAATCATGCTCAGCGGGTCAACGGATAGAAATTAGTAGGTTTGAATTCGCTCTCGGGCAGCTTCGGCAAAGGCGAATCAGCGCTCTGCGGTCCTTCAAACGTGAACGAACCTGCCTTGATCTTGAAATCGCCCGGACAGATCAGTTCGATGCTGCCGTTCTCGATCTTGATGGCGGCTCCTCCGCAAGCGAGCACAGCTTTGGTCTTGCCGTTCACGAGCACATCGGCGTTGGCACTGGAGACGTGCAATTGCTGGTCGGCGTAGAGGTTCAGCGTGCTGTCGTGCGCCTGAATATCAACCGGGCCTTTCGCGAACAATTTCATGCCGAGCCTCTGCGCGCACATCGAAATCAGATCGCCCGCCGCGACGGTGAAACGCCTCACCGCACTGATATCGACGTGCTTGCCTGCGCTGAGCATCACGTTGTCACCCGCGGCCTGCTGCACCGAGCGCGGCGTCACAAAGGCCATGCCGCCCGGCGCACTGGCGAGCAACCCGGCGCTTTTAAGCTGATCGAGCGTGTCCATCAAGCTGGCTTGCGTATCGGAGTCAGCGGGCGTCGCCTTCGCCTGGGTCGTCGCCTGAACAAGCGACGTCACGCGATTCAAAGCCGACTGCAACTCCCGCAACGCCGCATTCATCTCCAGATGCGGCGCATTCGGGCTCGACAACGCATCGGCGGAGAGAAACACGCCCTTTGAGCCATGGAGGGTTGCATGGCCCTGGGAGTGAATTTCAAGGCCTTCACCCCGAAGTTGCTTCTGGCTGTCCACCAGATAGCCCATGCTGATCGACGACTTCTGATAGATCGTCGCGATCTTCGCGCCTTCCCGACCCTTGAAGTCTTCGAAGCGCACCTTGTTCGCCAGCAGCGGCGAGCGCCACACGGCCCGCGAATTCCAGCCCTCACGACCGTGAACGTGATTGGCGTGCGAATAGTCATATGCGGCAAATGCAATGTAGGGCCTATCCACATCGGCATTTGTAAAAAATATTCGCACCTCGGTTCCCGGAAGCAAGGGCGAATGCAACCCACCTTCTTTCGATGCAGACGGCACCATCAACCGCAATCGCATGCTGTTCGAACCCGACTTGCCCGCGCCATGATGGAAGTGGAACCGAACCAGATAACGGCCATGCTCATCCAAATCGGCATAGGGACTGTTCTCGGCGCTCGATTCGATCGTCGCCTTAATCGAACCCTGCATCCATTTCCAGTCCCGCTCCGGGATGTACTCAGGCCGCCATACCTTGTCCGCAGGCGTGCCCTCGAATTCGTTCAGCGCAGGTTGCGACAGTGTGCCGGTCGTCTTGACTTTGGTGATGACCAGCCCGTAAGGCGCTTTCGGCAACTTGTGATTGGTGGTATTCAGCACCCAACCCGGATACAGTCCGACGATGTTGGAGGTGCCGGTGTGAACCACCTGCCTTGAGCCGATCGCCTGCGCACGCACCTTGGTCAGTGTCTGCGCCTCTTCTTTCGTATGAAAATGCTCGTTGCTGCGATTAATGCGGCCATAGAGCGTTTTCTCGCCGCGATCGACGTAGGCGATGGCTGAGACCGGCGCGTTAGGCGTGCGATAGTTGTGGTCACGTAGCTCGATGCTTTCGGGCATCAGCGTTTGCTTGAGCTTGAGGCTCAGCAGCGCTTCATGGAATTCGCCATCTAGACCATTGGGTCGCACAAACGGCACATCGATCGAACGCATGTAGCCGTTTGCACGATTGTCGATCACCAGCGTATCGCGGTGGGTTTTGCTGTCGACCGGAGCGTGCCTGAAGTACATATTCAGGCCGTGCCGTAAACACTGGCGCCTGACGAAACCGAAGACACTTTCATCGACCATCAGAAGCTGGTCGTAGCGTTGTTCCAGCCCTTCAAAATTCAGTTCGATGTCGTGCGGGAAGATGCGCTGACGATCCACGAGCAGGTCATAAAAGATCTCCTTCAGCGTCTTTTTCAAAAACACATCTGAGTCGATTTCAAGGTCCAGCAGGGAAATGCGCGGGCCGATATGCAGGCGAAACTGCGCGCCGTCCCGAGTCGATTTCTCGTGCTCCCATTGCCGCACCACCCCATGAACCGTGCGTGCATGTCGCGAGGCTGGCTCCAGGTACTTCAGCGCGGCACGTTCCTCAATGACGAAGGTGACGTTCTTGCCGAGAAAGTCGGCGCCGTCAAGCGTCTGGTCATCAGAATGAACGAGGACTTCGAGTTCGAACAACTCGTTCATTTCCTCGTCGATGCTGTATTCCAGCGGACTGACTGCTGAATTCAATCCCGCAACCATCAGTGACAGATGCTGAGATAGCCAAGCGTTGGGATCTTTGATCGCCGTCAGAAAATCAAGTGCAGCCATGCCGTGCGTCGCCTCGTCCTTATGTACAGCCCAATTCGGGTCAGTACATCATACTTTCAACGACGATACGCGCAAAGTATGCTTCGGTAAGCTAATCATGTTTCCTGCAAGAGAAACACTTATAGATTCATCGAGATATATAATTGCTGCATTCCTTATCAAGCTGAAATTCGGATTTTTCTCAAACGCCCCATACCTGTTGAAGCAGCATAGGTCGTTAGCGATACCGTCCTGCGCCGGGGAAACCGCCGAACGGCAGCCTGCCGTTGCCAAAGCGCAGCTTGCAAGACTTCAGGCGCTTGCCGCTCGCGTCGGCCGTCGCGTCGCGTGTCGGGTTGTCGTTGATATCGGCGACGGGCGGTCCGGCGTAGCCGCAGCCGGTCCCCGCGATCGCGCCACGGACAGGCGTTGCACACGACCTGTCGGCGCGGCAGTAAGACGCCTTCGACATCAATCGGCGCAGCCAACTCGAACCCGACGATATCGAGCGATTCACGCACCTTCTGGTTGACCGCGAACAGGTCGTCGTTGAAGTGGTCGGCGGGATTCGCGAACGGATTGCCGTTCGCGAAGTTGGCCGCGTCGAGATAACGCGCGAGCGTGCGCTTACGCGTGACGGGGCATCCAACGAGGTCGCTGTACTGATGACACATCGCCGAGACGATGTCGATCACATTCGCCACCGCGAGGCGCGGATGGGGTAATGCGCCTCGAGCCTTCCACTCGAAACCGGTCGCACGCACGGGATAGCGGACATACGTCACGCCTTGCCAGATCACATCGCCGCCGAGCCTGTTGGTCCCGGCGTGAAAGCGCAGCACCTGATCGATATGGCGCGTGCTCTTGACGCTCATAAAAACACCTGCTCGAACGTGAACGACAGTTCATAGAGCAGCGAGCCCTGAGCCACGGCGGCGCGCGAAAAGCCTCCACGAAATAGTCGATGAAAGCGCGGATGCGCGGCACCGCTTGCCGCTCGGGAAGATCCACGACATGAATCGCGGTATCGTCCTTCGCTTCGTATTAGGGCAGGAGCCACACGAGATCGCCACGGCGAATCGCAGGCAAGGCCAGATGTTCGGCGAGCCGCATGATGCCGACTCCGGCCACGCATAGCTGGAAGAGCGTGGTGCCGTCGGTGCTGCGAAAGCTGCCGCGAACCGCCACGCGTTCGAGCCGGCCGTTGACGATGAACGGCCACTGGTTCAGATGCTCGCGCGGCGATTCCCATGTGAGACACGCGTGCTTGCCGAGGCCCTGCGGCGTCACCGGCTGGCCGTGCGCTGCGATTTAGCCCGGCGAAGCCACGACGATGCGTTGAAGGTCGCAGAGCTTTCTGCTGCGCAGCGACGAGTCTTGCAGGCGGCCCATGCGGACCGCGACATCGAAATTGTCTTTCGATGAGATTGACGTTCGAATCCGATAGCGAAAAGTGCATGCACAGCTTCGGATAGGTGGCGATGAAGGCGGGGATGGCTGGCACGAGTTGATCCATGCCGAAGGCGTGAGGCGCGCTGACGCGCAGATTGCCCGTCGGCTCGCTCGAACGCACTTGCGCCTCTCGGCTTCTTCCAGACCGTCGAGGATGTCGTTACACGACATGAGAAAGCGCTCGCCTTCGCTCGTCAGACGCTACATGCGCGTCGAACGATGCAGCAATTGCACGCCCAGCCGGCCTTCCAGACTGTTCACGCTCTGGCTGACGAACGGCTGGCTCACGTTCAGAAGATTAGCCGCAGCGGTGAAGCCCCCGGCTTCCACTACGGCCTTGGATACGCGCATCTCCAGCAGTCGTTCATCTTTCATGTGCGATTCTCGCCATCACGCTTGCGCGATCACTTGCCCGATCGCTGCTTCGAACGTTTCGGGCGGTTGACCGCCGCTCACCAGATAGCGCTGGTTGAAGACGATCGCCGGAACGGAGGCAATGCCCATCGCTTCGTTCTCGCGCTCCTGCGCCCGCACTTCGTCCGCGTATGCGCCACTTTGCAGCACTTCGCGCGCGCGTGCGGCATCGAGTCCGACGGATTGCGCCGTCTCGATCAGCACATCGTGATCGCTCGGGCTTTTGCCTTCGCCGTGATAGGCGCGCAGCAACGCGAGCTTGAGCAGCACCTGCCTGCCTTCGATGCCCGCCCAGTGCAGCAGCCGATGCGCGTCGAACGTGTTGTACACATGCGTACGCGGACCGAATGCGAAGCCAACGCTCGCGCCGCGCTCCCGGATCAGCCGTTGCGTCTCTTCGATCTGCGCGGGCGTGCGGCCGTATTTGCGTCCCAGATACTCGACGATGACTTCGCCCTCGGGACGCATCTGCGGGTTGAGTTCGAACGGATGAATGACGATTTCCGGCTCGACGACATCCGCAAGGCGCGATAGCGCGATCTGCAGCGAGGCGAGGCCGATTGCGCACCACGGGCACGCAATGTCGGAAATGAAGTCGATGCGAAGCGGTTGAGTCATGAGCGTTCCCGCGCAGTGAGTCGATGAAGTGCGCAGATTATCGCGAATCGGGTGCGCTCGCCGGG
This sequence comes from Caballeronia sp. Lep1P3, assembly GCF_022879595.1. NCBI lineage: Bacteria > Pseudomonadati > Pseudomonadota > Betaproteobacteria > Burkholderiales > Burkholderiaceae > Caballeronia > Caballeronia sp. Lep1P3. Next base: position 792,634 of record NZ_CP084267.1, read on the forward strand.
CGCTTTCATCGTCATGCGCTTTTATGTGGACGCGCCTTCTCATGCTTCCGGATACTTGTTAGCATCCGGAAAACCCAACGAATCGGAAGGAATGAATGGCTCGGCTCACTCGCGAACAAACTCAGGCACTCACTCGTTCGCGGCTTCTGGCGGTCGCAAGAGAACATTTCGCACGCGACGGCTACGTAACCGCGTCAGTCGATCGCATTGCCGAAGATGCGGGCTTCAGCAAAGGCGCCGTGTATTCGAATTTCGCGGGAAAAGACGAATTGTTCCTCGGCGTGCTGGAGGAACACGGCCGACTCAGCGTGAACGAGATTCTCGAAGAATTAAAGGACGCACCGGATATCACAAAGGCCATCGACCGCATCGCGGCCTGGGCCACGCGCAGTTCCAGCCACGGAAACTGGCCGATGCTGATACTCGAATATTCCCGTGTCGCAAGACCCGACGACACGTTTCGCAAGTCGCAAGAGAAAGTCTTGCGCGCGCAGTGGAGGGCGCTGGGCGAATTGCTGTTGCAGTTCGACCCGCAACTGCAACTCAAGCCTGAGATTGTCGGTGCGCTCGTCTTCGAACTGACTTATGCGCCGGCCATGAGCTTCGTCAGCAAGCCCACGTCCGGCGATCTGCTGCGCGTTGCATTGCGCGGACTCTTTGGCGGGCTACGCACGTCGTAATGCTCGCCGATGCAGCGCCGCCTTCACTCGATGAGAGGAACGCTCAGGAACGCATCGCAAAAGGCGGCAAGGGCATGTCGTCGCCTTCGAGAAATGCAGTCGCGCACCGGACCGCAAAGTTGATCGCGCACTCCTGGTTCGCGAACATGCCGAGCTTGCCGAGCGAGGTCGTATGGCCGTCTTCCTCGAAGATCGAGGCCGTCGCCACGAAAGCGCCGCCCGCACGCGTAACGTCAGGCTCGAATGCCGCTCCACGGTGGTAGATGATCATGATCTGGCTTCCCCCAAGAAAAATTGATGCGGGCGCCTGCGCCCGGATGACTCGCGTCGCCGCTACGCCTCAGGCGGACGCGCGCATGTCGCTGTGCTTCGCCGGGGTCTGCTGCCAGTTCGAAGGCGGCCGGCGATCGTCGATGGCCGCGATGCCATAGGCGAACGCATAGCGCACGGCGTCTATTTCGCTGGGGAATTCACCGAGGATGCCGCTGCTGCGCCGCACGCCGCTCGGTCCGCGCACGGCGATAGTCACGGCATACATGAGGCGGTCCACGACGGGGGTGGCGGTGAGTATGTGTCCTTTGTACGCGATCTCTTTGCTCTGGCTCATCTTCTCTCAGGTTCATGTCTGGAACGGCTCATCGTGGAGGCGTTCTCGATCGTTGTAGGACGGTTCGATTCACGAGGACAACTTATCGACCGTTCGTAATATGTCGAAGTTTTGACGACGTCGACAACATTACCGACATCGATCTGACGATGCATCAGCTTTAACGTCTCGTTACCAATGTGGAGAGACTCCTTAATTCGTACTTAAACGCATCGCGCGTTCTTCAACGCACGCTTGGCGATCGCGGCGCGCTAGCCGATGCTAAAAGCTCGGTAAGCGCCCGGCTTCTTCCGACGCGCGCGTAAAGGCAATCGGTAGATTCGCCGTGAACGTTGTACCGATCTTTTCAATGAATGGCGGCCGAGCCAGCTATGCGAGAATCGTCGGACCTCGAGTACCGACGCACTGACTGCCCACGCCCGCTTCGATTCGCAACTCGCTCGTCTGGATCTTCGAGCCATTCGAGCGCGATCCGACATTCATACGAAAGCGCATGTTCGGGTGCGACGCCGCGTATCTCGACGGCATGCTGTGTCTCGTCGCGGCGGATCGCGAAAAGCCGTGGAACGGGCTTCTCGTCTGCACGTCGCAAGACCGTCACGCCGCGCTCATCGATGCGATGCCGGCTCTCGCACCGCATCCGGTCCTCGGCAAATGGCTCTACGTCGCGCAGGATCACCCGGCGTTCGAAGCCGTGGCGCAGCGCGTGACCGATCTGGTGCTCGCGCGCGATCCGCGCATCGGTGTGGCGCCGAAACCGCGCAAGGCAGCGCGCACAAAGCAGTTCAACGACTAATGCAGGTCAAACGGACATGACAACATCCATCGCCGCACGGGGCGGCCAGCTTCCACTTGCGAGCATCGGCTGCGTGCTCGCGTCGATGTTCTGCTTCGCGATCGTCGATGCGCTCGCGAAAGCCGTTGCGCTTCACTATCCGGCGAACGAAGTCACGTTCTTTCGCATGCTGTTCGGCGTCGTTCCCGCATTCGCGATGTGCTGCGCGGGCAAGCGTTCCTTCGCGGATCGCATGCGAACGCTCGATCTCAAAGGACAAACGGGCCGCGCGCTCACGCTGCTGTGCGCCTCCGGCTGCTTCTTCGCGGGGCTGCCGTACATTCCGCTCGGCGAGGCCGTCGCGATCGCGTATTCGGAGACGCTGATCGTCGTCGCGCTCGCGCCGCTGATCCTGCGCGAAAAGATGACGGCGCGCGGCGCATGCGCGGCGTTCGTCGGCTTCGCGGGCGTGCTTCTCATCGTGCGGCCCGGCGGCGGGCAGACGAACTGGCTCGGGCCGCTGCTCTTGATTGGCTGCGCGCTCTTCGGCGCGCTGTCGATCATGCAGATCAAGCGCATCCGCGCCACCGACGATTCGCGCACGACGGTGCTCTTTTTCAGCGCGGTCGGCGCCATCGTGACCGCGTGCACGCTTCCCTTCGCATGGAAGACGCCGACGCTCGACGCACTCGTCATCATGGCGCTGCTCGGCGCGTTTGCCACCGCGGGCCAGTTGCTGATGACGGTCGCGTATCGCCGCGCCGACGCGGGCGCGCTCGCGCCGTTCAACTACACGAGCATCGCGTGGGCGGCCCTCTTCGGCTACACGGTGTGGGAAGAAACCATCGAGCCGCTGCCGCTTGCGGGCATCGCGCTCATCGTCGGCAGCGCGATGGCGGTCGCGTGGCAGCGCAAGTTACCGGAAGGACCGAACGCATGAACACAGCACACAGCCCGAAGCTCGATGCCATCGACACACCGGCCGCGCTCATCGACGTCGAACGCATGCAGCGCAACATCGCGCGCATGCAGACGCGCATGGACGAACTCGGCGTGCGGTTTCGCCCGCACGTGAAGACGACGAAATGCGTGGACGTGGTGCGCGCGCAGATCGCGGCGGGCGCGCAGGGCATCACCGTGTCGACGTTGAAGGAAGCCGAGGCGTTCTTCGCGGCGGGCATCGGGGACATTCTGTACGCAGTCGGCATCACGCCGTCGAAGCTGCCGCGCGCGCTCGCGCTCAGGCAACGCGGCTGCGATCTCAAGCTGATTCTCGACAATGCGGCTGCGGCGAATGCCGTCGTTGAATTCGGCAAGGTGCACGGACACGCGTTCGAAGTGTGGCTGGAAGTGGACACGGACGGGCATCGCTCAGGGCTCGCGCCGGGCCATGACGCACTGATCGAAGTGGGCCGCACGCTGCAGGATGGCGGCGTCGAAGTGGGCGGCGTGATGACGCACGCAGGCTCCAGCTACGAACTGCACGACGTCGAAGCGCTTGCCGCGCTCGCCGAACAGGAGCGCGCCGGATGCGTCCTCGCGGCGGAGCGTCTGCGCGCGGCGGGCGTCGTGTGCAAGACGGTGAGCGTCGGCTCGACGCCCACCGCCCTGCATGCGCGGGAACTGCCGGGCGTGGACGAAGTGCGCGCCGGCGTCTATGTATTCTTCGATCTCGTGATGCGCAACGTCGGCGTATGCGGCACGAACGACATCGCGCTAAGCGTATTGGCGAGCGTGATCGGTCATCAGCCGGACAAGGGCTGGGTCATCGTCGATGCGGGATGGATGGCCCTGAGCCGCGACCGAGGCACCGCGAAGCAGTCGCACGATTTCGGCTACGGCCTCGTATGCGCGCTCGACGGCACGCCGATCGCTGGCGCCGCGTTCGTCGGCGCGAATCAGGAACACGGCATCGTCGCAATCGAGCCGCACGATGCGGATGCGCTCGCAACGCGCTTTCCGCTCGGCATGAAGCTGCGCATCCTGCCGAATCACGCGTGCGCGACGGGCGCGCAATTTCCGGAGTATTACGCCGTCATGCCTGAGGGCCACGTCGCGGTATGGAGCAGGTTTCACGGCTGGTAAGGCGCGACGTGTCATTGCGGGCGCTTATTCGCGACACTGTCACACGCATATGGCACGCTCTTTTTTTGCGCCTTACACTGCGCAGCGCGGTGAATGTTGCGTTCGAAGCACGAGCGTTCGTCATCGCGACGTCATGACTTTTCCTCTGCGAGCTTCCGATGAAAACTGCCTTCAAGAAGACCCTCGTGCTGTTCGTGCTCGCGGCGTTCGCTGCGCCTACGCTGTCGTTTGCGGCGGCCGAGTATCCGGCCAACCAGAAGCGTCCCGCTTACAGCAAGACGCACAAGCATCACAAACATCACAAGAAAGCGGCGGAATAAATTCGCCACGCAAGAAGAAACGCGGCCGCTGCAAGCGATTGCAGCGGCCGCGTTCGTTCAGCCGGCGTCGCCCGAACTGATCACCGACTGCATGCTCACCAGCAGCTTGCGCAGATACCGAAAGAGCCCGACGACATCGCCGAACGCGATGAAGCCCTGCTCGCTCCCATCGCCGAAGAGCGCGCGGCCATCGAGCGTCTTATCGATGATGAGCCCGCCATACGCCGCATGCGGCACGTATTCGTTCTCGCCGATGTGAAAGCGGTCGCCGTTCACGGCGGCACTGCGCAGACGCATGAGGAACTGGACCTCGGGCGTGCGCGAACTCGAAAGACGATGAACGTCGAAGAAATCCGCCACCGCGAGGATCGCGTTGGTGCACGGCACGTGCAGCGCGAACGTCATGCGTTGCGCGGCATCGTCGAAGCTCGGCCACGATGGCGGCGCATCGGATGGCTCCTCCTTCATCGGCATGCCGTCTTCGCTGTGCGCATGCGCTTCCGGATGCCCATGTCGATGCGCGACGAGCCGCGCCACCGCGCTCAGGTCGGGCGCGCGCTCGCCGTGATCGATCCAGTCGGCGAGCAGGCCGGCGTGCGCGTAGAGCGAGAGCAGCTGCGCGTCGATGAACGCGACGCCGAGCCTGCATGGGTCGAGATGTGTCGTGTCGGGCATCGTCGTCTCCTTTTCTTGTTGAATGACCCCGACACGCAAAAACCGCACCCGCGAAAGCGTCAGAAGAGATTGCGCATGCCGATGGACACGCCCGTCTGATTCGACCTGCCCGGCAACTCGACGACGCCCGCGCCCGTCACCTTGTTGAAGTCCACGGTGCCATACACTTCGGTGCGCTTCGAAAGCGCGTATTCCGCCACTGCCGCGCCCGTGTAGCGGTTGCCGCTGCCCGTTTCGCCGCCGCCGATGGCCGCGTTCTTCATGTGGTCGTAGTAGAACGCGCCCGTGAGCAGAAGCGCAGGCGTGACCTGCCACGTGACGCCCGCGAACGGGCCATCGTCGCGGCGGCCCGAGCCTTTGAGAATATCCACGCCCGCGACGAGATTGCGCTGCGCGAGCAGGCTGTCGACGAAGCCGGTGTCGTCCGTCGAATGCAGATAGCCCGCGTAGAGCTTGGCGTTGCCGATTGCATAGACGATGTTCGCGTTCCAGATCTTCTGCTTGTTGCTCGCGTTGTCGCTGTTCTGCTGATACCCGCCGCCGATGGACAACGGTCCCATTGCATAGGAAGCCGTGAAGCCGTACATGCTGCCCGCGCCGAGATGCCCCGGCACCTGGCCCGAGAAACCGCCGGGGCCGGTCGCGGTGAAGTTCGTGCCGAACGAGTACATCGCGCCGATGCTCAGGCCCGCGAACGTGCCGGTGTACTTCACGGCGTTGTCCGCATAGAGACCCGCGCCGAGCGCGACCGGCAGCCACGCGTTCTCGAAGTAATTGCCGACGGTGAGCGGGTCGTACACGTCGCCGAGCATGTCGAAGAGCGGCGTCTTCTGACGGCCGAGCGTCAGCGCGCCATACTGGTTCGCAAGCCCGACGTAGGCCGCGCGATTGAATTCGCGCTGGCTGTCCGAGTACTGGCCGTTTTCCAGTTCGACGCCGCTTTCCAGCCGGAACACGGCCTTCAGACCGCCGCCGAGTTCTTCCGTGCCCTTCAGCCCGATACGGCTGTTGGTGATCGCGCCGTTCGTCATGAACAGCTTGCCGTCGTTGTTGGCGTTCGCGTTCGTCAGATAGCGCACGCTGACATCGGCGACGCCATAAAGCGTGACGGAGCTTTGCGCGAACGCGGACTGGCAAGGCAGCGCAACGGCGAGCGCGATGGCGGATGCGGCGAACGCGGACGCCGCGCGCGATGAGATCGTCTTCATGAATGTGATGGCTTGGTTTTTTGATCGATGTGATGCGCGCCTTCGCGCGAGCTTTCGTCACGCTGTCTGAAGCTTGACGGCTCGCGAATAGGCAAAGCTACGCGCGCGTGAAAGCACGCGGACTTTTATCACACCGGATACGGCGGCGCACGCAATGCGCCGCCAGTCGCGGGGTTGTGTGGTTTTTTCCGCAACTGCGCGTTATGCCGACGCGAAGCCGCGCCTCGCCGATTCAGGCGCGCGCCGTTTGCGCCTGCCCCGAAGCGGGGGCATCGAGAAAGCCTTCGCTCATCTCGCGCTCGAAGCGCGCGGGGCTGCCCTCCCACACGATGCGCGCATGCTCCAGCACATACACGCGGTCCGCATGCGGCAGCGCGAAGGTCACGTTCTGCTCGCCGAGCAGCACGGTGATGGGCGTGGTCTTCTGCAACTTGTCGAGCGCTTTCGACAACTGTTCGAGAATCACCGGCGCGAGGCCGAGCGTCGGCTCGTCGAGGATCAGGAGCTTCGGCTGCATCATCAAAGCGCGCGCGATGGCGAGCATCTGCTGCTCGCCGCCCGAGAGCGTGCGAGCCGTCTGCGCCTGACGCGACTTGAGAATCGGAAAGAGTTCGAAGAGCCATGCGAGCTGTTCGGCGCGCTCGTTGCCCGGCAGATGATAGCCGCCGAGATCGAGGTTCTCGCGCACGGTCATGTCGCCGAACAACTCGCGCGTCTCCGGACATTGCACGATGCCCGCCCGCGCGATGGCCGCGCCGCTCATGCCCTTCAGGTCCTGACCGGCGAAGCGCACGGTCCCGTGATAAGGCACGAGCCCGGAGATCGCATTGAAGAGCGTGGTCTTGCCCGCGCCGTTCAGCCCGACGACCGAGACGAACTCGCCTTCGCGCACATGCAGGCTCACGCCGTCGAGCGCGCGCGCCTTGCCATACAGCACGCCGACATCGCCGATTTCGAGAATCGAGGGCTTCGCGGACTCCTGCACCGCGCGTTCGCGCATCTCGATCTTGCCGCCGAGATAGACGCGGCGCACGGTCTCGTTGCGCATCACTTCGTCGGCGGTGCCTTCGGCGACGTACTCGCCGAGATACATCGCCAGCACGCGATCCGCGAGCGCCGCAAGGCTCTTCACGTTGTGATCGACGAGCAGCACCGCGCGCCCTTCCTCGCGAAAGCCGCGAATGAGATCGGAAAACGCCTGCGATTCGGCGGCGGTCAGGCCGGCGAACGGTTCGTCGACGAGCACGACTTTGGGATCGCGCGCAACCGCCTTCGCCATTTCCATGCGGCGAAGATCGGCGAACGGCAGCGTCGCGGGATGACGATGCATCACCGCACTCAGGCCCACGCGCTCTGCGATCTCGCGCGCGCGGCGATTCACATGTGGGTCGGCTGCGAGCTTCACGAGCGAATCGGGCAGAAGCGCGAGCTTGATGTGTTCCAGCACCGTCTGCCGATGCAGCGGCCGCGAATGCTGAAACACGATGCCGACGCCCGCGCGCGCGATGCGATGCGGCAGCCACCCGGCCATCTCGGTGCCGTTCACTTTCACGGAGCCGGCATTGGGCCGCTCGATGCCCATGATGAGCTTCATCACCGTGGACTTGCCCGACCCGTTCGGACCGATGAGGCCGAGAATCTCGCCGGGCCGTATGTCGAAGCCGATGTCCTTCACCGCAACGAGTCCGCCGAAGCGCTTGGTGAGGCCGCGCACGGAAAGCAGAGGCGTGTCGTTCATTCGCGTTCCCTCACGCGCAGCAGGTTGCCGAGCAGTCCGTCCGGAAAGAAGAGAATGACCGCGAGCGCGACGGCCGCGACCACGAACGTGTTGATCTGCCCGAGCGGACGCAGGAACTCTCCGGCCACGATCAGGAAGATGGAACCGAGCACCGCGCCGAGTATCGTGCGCCGTCCGCCGAGCACGGCCGCGATGATGATCTGCACGCCCACGCCGAGATCGACCACCGTGCTCACCGAGGCCGTGCCCTGATAGAACACGAGCATCGCGCCCGCGACCCCGGAAAACACCGCGCTGATGCAGAAGGCCGCGAGCTTGTGCTTCGTCACGTTGAAGCCGAGCGCCTGTGCGCCGACGGTGTCCTGCCCGCTCGCCTGCAGGATCAGACCGATCGCGGAGCGCGACAGCCCGAAGAGAAGCATTGCGCACACGATGAGAAACGCGAGCGCGATCCAGTAGTTATGGTTCGCATCGACGGACATCACGTCGGGCACCATCATGCCGATCTCGCCGCCCGTGAGCCCCGCGAAGATCACGATGGCGTTCTGCAAGAGCAGCACCGCAACGAGCGTGACGAGGCCGAAGTAAGGTCCGCGCAATCGCAGCGCCGGCACCGCGAGCAGAAGCCCGCCGATGAGCGCCACGACGCCGCCCGCGATCACGCAAACGGGTATCGGCGCGCTCCAGTGCGCGTTGAGCATCGCCGCCGAATACGCGCCGAGGCCGATCAGGAAGGTCGGCCCGAAGTTGACTTCGCCCGCGAAACCGAACAGCAGGTCCCACGACATCGCGAAGACGCCGAAGTAATACGCGACGGTCAGCACGCCGAGTATGTAGCCCGACAACCACCACGGCAGCGTCGTCGCGACGATCGCGAGCAGCACCGCGGCCCACAGCACGCGAGAACGAAAGAGTCCGGTCATGTGACGTATCGGCTAACGCCGTCCGAGAAAGCCTTGCGGCCTGACATACACGACGAGCACGAGCAGCAGCAGCGCGGGCAACGGGCGCAGCGTCGGCGCGACGAGATACGCCGTCACGGTCTCCAGATAGCCGACGACATACGCGGCCATCAACGATCCCGATACGCTCCCGAGCCCGCCCAGCACCACGATGGAAAACGCGCTTGCCGTGAGCTGTCCGGTGTTGTTGGTGCTCACGCCGAGAAACGATGCGAGCAGCACGCCCGCGATGCCCGCGAGCACGCCATAGATCGTCCACGCGAGCAGATAGATGCGCGACAGTTCGAAGCCGAGCAGCGTGAGCCCGCGCGGATTCATCGACGCCGCGAGCAGCGCCTTGCCCGCGCGCGTGCGGTTCACGAAGAGCCACAGCAGGCCGATCGCGACCCAGCAGACCACCGCGATCATGATCTCGTTATAAGGCACGCGCACGCCCGCCAGGTTGGCCACGCCGCCGATCAGCGGACGCATGGTGACGGGGTTATCGGTGAAGAGATACGCCATGCCCTGCTGGATCATGATGCCCCACAGCAGCGTGCCGGTGAGCACGAAGATTTCCTTCTCTTCACGCGGTATCGCAGCGGAGCGCTGGATGGGCCGCACGACCATCAGATACGTGATGTACGCCGCGAGCATCCCGCACGCGACGCCGAGCAGCGTGCCGAGATAGGTGCCGAGACCGGCTTCGCCCGCGAACATCCAGCCCATGAGCGCCGCGACGAGCATCACGCCGCCGTGCGCGAGATTCAGCACGCCGGATACGCCGAAGATGAGCGTGAAGCCTATTGCGCCGAGCGCATAGAGCGAACTGATGGCGAAGCCGTCGATGAGTATTTGCAGTGGCAGCATGCCCGGCCTTCGATGTGAACCAGGGATGGGTGACGGCGCTCCCGATGACCGCGAACGGTTGCGGGAGCGCCCCGCGACGACGACATGCGCTAAGGCGCTATTTGGCCGCCTGCTGCAGCTTCACGAAGGCGGGGAACTTCACCTTCGCGTTCGCGATGGACGCGGGCCAGATGGCGACCTGCTTGCCGTCCTGCCATTGCAGGTTGATGCCGGTGATATAGCCCGGCCCGTACTTGAGCGCATGCGTGAACTGGTCGTTCTTGCCGTAGAACTGCCAGCGGCCGATCGTGCCGACGTAGTCGGTCTTCTCGAGCGCGTCGACCATCTTGTCGGGATCGGTGGAACCCTGATTGCGATGGATCGCATCGGCGAGGATATACACGAGGTCATAGCTCGTGAAGCCGTCATACGCGGGCGATACGCCGAATTTCTTCTGATACGCATCGACGAACGGCACGGTCTTCGCCGTCACCGCGACGCCCGGCGCCGCCGCCGATGCCGTGATGACGCCTTCGGTCGCGCCGTTGGTGTCCTTCCAGAAGCTCGTGGTGGTGGCTTGCGAGCTTTGGCCCGTCATCGGAATCGGCACTTGCTGATCGTGCCACTGCACGGTCGGCTGCACGCCCACATGACTGATGCCCGTCGTGATCGTATCCGGATGCTTCGCTTCGATCTGATTGAAGATCGGCGTGAAGTCGGAGGTATCGGGATTGAAGCGGATGTGATCGAGCACCTGCAAGCCGGCTTTCGGCAGGCACTCCATGTAGCGTTCGTCGAGCGGCTTGGTCCACGCGGCGTCCTCGCTCATGACCACCGTCGTCTTCATCTTGAACTGGCCGACGAGGATATCGTGCGAGAAGTCGCAGATTGATTGCGCGATGAACGCGCTCGTCATCCAGCCGTGGAACGTGTACTTGTAGTGATCGTAGTCGTCGTGGACATGCTTGGAGATGTCGTTGCTCGCCGCACCCGGCGTGATGAACGGCATCTTGAGGCGCGCGGACCACGGCTCCATGGCGAGCGCCACTTCGCTGATATAGCTGCCGATGATCGCGACGACCTTGTCCTGATTCGCCGCGCGCTGGAAGGCGCGCACGCCGTCCGACGCCGACGAGTGATCGTCGTACGCGACGATCTGTATCTGCCTGCCATCCACGCCGCCGTGCGCGTTGATCTCGTCGGCCGCCATCTGCGCGGACTTGCTGATGGACGCGCCCGCCACCGACGATTCCTCGCTTATCACGCCGATTTTGATCGGCTCTCCGGCCGCGTGCGCCATCGCCGATATGCCGAGGCCCGTCATCATGGCGCCCGTCGCCACCACGCATTGCATTCGCCACGTCTTGTACTTGGACATCAATGTCTCCTTCCTCTTTTGATCGATATGGAGCGACGCCAGCAGACACGTACATGCTTTTAAGGATGCGCGCACAACAGTAGCACTCGCTCTCTGAGCGCTGAATCGGTACTTACGAGCAAACGCTCATACAAGTGCGATGCTGCAAAGCGTCAAAGCACTGCGCCGTGTCTTTAAACGCTATGCTTCAGGGACGACACCTTCGCAAAGAGGACTTCGAATGCTGACGATCTGGGGCCGGGCAAACTCGGTCAACGTGCAAAAGGTGCTGTGGTGTTGCGACGAACTCGGCCTCGAATATGAGCGCATCGACGCGGGTCTGCAATACGGCCGCAATCACGAGCCCGACTATCTCGCGATGAACCCGATGGGCCGCGTGCCCACGCTCGTCGACGGCGATTTCGTGCTGTGGGAATCGAATGCGATCATCCGTTATCTGGTCATGCAATACGGTGAGAAGAGCACGCTCTATCCCGCCGATGCGAAGACGCGCGCGAGCGTGGACCGCTGGCTCGACTGGACGCTGTCCACGCTTCAGCCCGCGGAGCGTCCCGTGTTCTGGGGCTACATTCGCACGCCGGCGCCCAAGCGCCGTGTCGACCAGCTCGAAGCGGACGCGCGTGAAGTGGAGAAGCTCTGGCGCGTGATCGACGCGCATCTCGAAGACCGCGACTATCTCGAAGGCAACGCATTCACGCTTGCCGACCTCGTCATCGCGGCCTATGCGCGGCGCTGGTTCGGCATCGCGGAACTGGACAGGCCCGCGTTGCGCGCGCTCGAACGCTGGTATGCGCAGCAGTCCGCGCGCGCGGGCTTCGAGCGCTATGTCGCACCCGAACTGACCTGAATCCATCATGAGCATCGAACTGCATACGTGGAACACGCCCAACGGACGCAAGATCAGCGTCGCGCTGGAGGAAATGCAACTGCCCTATACAGTCAGGACCATCGACATCACGAAGGGCGAGCAGCATGCGCCCGAGTTCCTGCGCATCAGCCCGAACAACCGGATTCCGGCCATCGTCGATGCCGACGGTCCCGATGGCAAGCCCATCAGCGTGTTCGAATCCGGCGCGATCCTGCTCTATCTCGGCGAGAAGACCGGCAAGTTCCTGCCGGCGAGCCTGCGCGATCGCGTGCCCGTGCTCGAATGGCTCATGTGGCAGATGGGCGGCTTCGGCCCGATGCCGGGACAGGTGCATCACTTCCGGATGGTCGAAGCGGACAGCGATCGTAGCTATGGACTCAAGCGTTACTCCGACGAAACGCGGCGTCTCTATGGCGTGCTCGACACGCGGCTCGCGAGCGTGGAATTCGTCGCTGGCGCGTTGTCGATAGCGGACTTCGCGATTCTCGGATGGGCGTGGCGGCACGAGCGTCATCAGGTTTCGCTCGACGACTTTCCGAACGTCAGACGCTGGTACGAAGCGCTGTTCGCGCGCCCCGGCGTGCAGCGCGGCTTCGATGTGAAGCTCGACCACGCGGCGCGATGAAGGAGACGACCGTGAGCGCCAACATGTATGACGAAGGCCTTCCGAAGACGGCCGCCAACTTCGCCGCGCTGACGCCGCTCACGTTCATCGAGCGTGCGGCGTCGGTGTATCCGGCGCGGCTCGCTGTCGTTCATGGCGAGGTGCGGCGCACCTGGGCCGACACGTATGCGCGAACGCGGCGGCTGGCATCGGCACTGGCGGCGCGCGGCATCGGCATCGGCGATACGGTCGCGGCCATGCTGCCCAATACGCCCGAAATGGTCGAGGCGCACTTCGGCGTGCCGATGACGGGCGCGGTCCTCAACACGCTCAACACGCGGCTCGATGCAGCCACGCTCGCCTTCATGCTCACGCATGGCGAGGCGAAGGCCGTGCTCGTCGACCGCGAGTTCTCCGCCGAGATGAAGAAGGCGCTCGCGCAAGTGCCGCACGGCGTGCTGGTGATCGACGTCGACGATCCGCACTATACGGGCGAGGGCGAGCGCATCGGCGAAATCGAATATGAAGCGCTGCTCGCAACGGGCGATCCGGCTTACGAATGGTCGCCGCCATCCGACGAATGGAACGCCATCTGTCTGAACTACACGTCGGGCACGACGGGCAATCCGAAGGGCGTGGTGTATCACCATCGCGGCGCGTACACGAATGCGGTGAGCAATATCCTCGAATGGGACATGCCGAAGCACGCGGTGTACTTGTGGACGCTGCCGATGTTCCATTGCAACGGCTGGTGCTTTCCGTGGACGGTCGCCGCGCGCGCGGGCGTGAACGTGTGCCTGCGCAAGATCGACGCGAAGACCATCTTCGATCTCATTCGCAAGGAAGGCGTCACGCATTACTGCGGCGCGCCGATCGTGCAGAACCTGCTCGTCAACGCGCCCGACGACATGAAAGCGGGCATCGTGCAGAAGGTTCACGCGATGGTCGCCGGCGCGCCGCCGCCCGCCACGATGATCGAAGGCATGGAGCGGCTCGGCTTCGAACTCACGCACGTCTACGGCCTCACGGAAGTCTATGGGCCCGCGACCGTCTGCGCGCAACAGGCCGAATGGAATGCGCTCGACATCGGCGAGCGTGCGCGGCTCAATGCGCGTCAGGGCGTGCGCTATCACTTGCAGGATGCGGTGAGCGTGCGCGACGCGCTCACCATGCAACCCGTTCCCGCGGATGGCGAGACCATCGGCGAGATCATGTTTCGCGGCAACATCGCGATGAAGGGTTATCTGAAGAACGCGGGCGCCACGCAAAATGCGTTCAGCGGCGGCTGGTTCCATACCGGCGATCTCGCGGTCATGTATCCCGACGGCTATGTGCGCATCAAGGACCGCAGCAAGGACATCATCATCTCGGGCGGCGAGAACATATCGAGCATCGAAGTCGAGGACGTGCTGTACCGGCATCCCGCCGTGCTCGCGGTCGCGGTGGTCGCCAAGCCGGATGCGCGCTGGGGCGAAACGCCGTGCGCGTTCGTCGAGCTGAAGGCGGGCGCGCACGCAAGCGTGGAAGAACTGATCGCGCATTGCAAGACACAACTGGCGGGCTTCAAGGTGCCGCGCGCAATCGAGTTCTGCGAGTTGCCGAAGACATCCACGGGCAAGATCCAGAAGTTCGAGCTGCGCAAGCGCGCGGGCTCGGTCGCCGCAATCGACGTCTGACGGAAGGCAGCCCATGAACGACAGCGAAGCGCTCGTCACGCTGGAACACGATGCATACGGCATCGACGGCGTAATCAAGCTCACGATGAACCGTCCGCACGCGTTCAACGCGCTTTCCGAGGCCATGCTCGATGCGCTGGAACACGAACTCGCTCGCATCGAAGAGACGCAGGCGCGCGTTGTCGTCATCGCGGGCGCGGGGCGCGCCTTCTGCGCCGGGCACGATCTCAAGGAGATGCGCGCCGAGCCTTCGCTCGACTATTACCGCGCACTCTTTGAGCGCTGCTCGCGCATGATGCTCACGCTTTGCCGCATGCCGCAGCCGGTCATCGCGCGCGTGCATGGCATCGCGACGGCGGCGGGATGCCAGCTCGTCGCGATGTGCGATCTCGCCGTCGCATCCGACGAAGCGCGCTTCGCGGTGTCGGGCGTCAATCTGGGCCTTTTCTGCGCGACACCGAGCGTGCCGCTCTCGCGCAACGTATCGCGCAAGGCCGCGTTCGAAATGCTCGTCACTGGCGACTTCATCGACGCGCAAGCCGCGCGCGAGCGTGGCCTCGTAAATCGCGTCGCATCCGCGAACGCACTCGACGATGCCGTGCGCGCGCTCGCCGCGAGCATCGCGAGCAAGCCGCGCGAAGCGGTCGCGGCGGGCAAGCGGCTCTTCTATCGTCAGCTGGAAACGGGCATGGAGGCGGCTTATGCGCTCGCATCCGAGACGATGGCCTGCAACATGATGGACGACGCCGCACTCGAAGGCACGCAGGCGTTCATCGAGAAAAGGCCGCCGCGCTGGTGAGTGGGTTCAGCCAGTGCGCGGCAGCACGCACCGCTGGCATCGCGAATGCTCGCCTCACTTGGGGCAAACGCTTATGGCGCACGGGTTCATATTGCAAAGCGCATCGCTCTTGTCTAACGTCATGCGCAACCGTGACGCTGCGTCGCACTCATATGTCGTTCCATCGCATGTTTGAACGCGCGCAGCACACGGCGGCGCGTGCGGCTCGCCCCGCATCGCTCGACAGAAAGCCAAGACATGAGCGCGCCGCGCATTCCCGCAATTCGAACGGCGCGCCACGGAGACCACGATGAACAGCACCATCAAGCAAGGGGCCGTGCATGGCCCGAACGGCTTCTTTTCGAAAGAGGCGACCATTGCCAAACCCGGCTTCTCGCGCTGGATGGTGCCACCCGCGGCGCTTGCGGTGCACCTGTGCATCGGGCAGGCGTATGCGTTCTCGGTGTTCAACGCACCGCTCACGAGGGTCATCGGCATCACGAAGTCCGCGCCCGATGACTGGTCGCTCACCACGCTCGGCTGGATCTTCTCGCTCGCCATCGTGTTTCTCGGGCTGTCCGCCGCGTTCGCCGGCAAGTGGCTCGAAAAAGTCGGGCCGCGCCGCACCATGTTCACGGCCGCGTGCTGCTTCGGCGGCGGCTTTCTCGTGTCGGCGCTCGGCATCTATCTGCATCAGATCGTGCTGCTCTATCTCGGCTACGGCGTGATCGGCGGCATCGGGCTCGGGCTCGGCTATGTGTCGCCGGTATCGACGCTGATCCGCTGGTTCCCCGACCGGCGCGGCATGGCGACGGGCATGGCGATCATGGGCTTCGGCGGCGGCGCGATGATCGCGGCGCCCGGTTCGGTCGCGCTCATGAACTACTTCAAGAGCGCGACGAGCGTGGGCGTGGCGGAGACGTTCGTCGTGCTCGGCGTGCTCTACTTCATCTCGATGACGATCGGCGCCCTCGCGATCCGCATTCCCCCGGCGGACTGGAAGCCGGCCGGCTGGACGCCGCCGACGACGGCCAACAAGATGATCACGAAGAACCACGTTCACATCGATCAGGCGCTCAAGACGCCGCAGTTCTATCTACTGTGGCTCGTGCTGTTCCTGAACGTGACGGCCGGCATCGGCGTGCTCGGGCAGGCTTCGGTGATGATCCAGGAGAGCTTCAAGTCGTCGATCACGGCGGGCGCGGCGGCGGGCTTCGTCGGATTGCTGTCGCTCTTCAACATGGGCGGGCGCTTCGTTTGGGCGTCGGCATCGGACTGGATCGGCCGCAAGAACACGTACTTCGTGTTTTTCGTGCTCGGCGCGGTGCTCTACTATCTCGTGCCGCAATTCGCGAAGGCAGGCAACGTCGCGCTGTTCGTGGCCGCGTACTGCGTGATTCTCTCGATGTACGGCGGCGGCTTCTCGACGATTCCGGCTTATCTCGCCGATATGTTCGGGACCGCGTTCGTCGGCGGCATTCACGGACGGCTGCTGACCGCGTGGGCGGCGGCGGGCATCGCGGGGCCGGTGCTCGTGAACTACATACGTGCGTATGAAGTGGCGCACGGCGTGGCAAAGGCGGACGCCTACACGATGACGCTGCACATCATGGCGGTGTTGCTCGTGATCGGCTTCATCTGCAATCTGCTCGTCACGCGCGTGCACGACAGGCATCACATGGACACGGCGGCGCAGACCGCCGGCTAACTTGAGGAGACTCGAATGAATACGCGATATGAAGGCGGCTCGTCGAACAAGGGCCTGCTGCTGGTGTTCTGGCTGTATGTGCTGATTCCGCTGGCGTGGGGCGTCATCAACACGCTCACGCAGGCGGTCAAGCTCTTCAAGTGACGCATCGGCGCGCTGGGGTATCGTTCGGTTTGGCAGAACGACCTTAACCCGACGATCGATCCCTCACATGAAAACGTCCCGCCGCAGCTTCATGATGTTGACGATGGGCGCGGGCGCGTCCCTCTGGCTCGCGCGAGCCGACGCGGACGCGCCGCACCTGAGCGAAACCGATTCGGCGGCCATGGCCGTCGGCTACAAGGAAGACGCCGCGAAAGTCGACAAGGCGAAGTACCCGAACTTCGCGGCGGATCAGGCGTGCGCGAACTGCTCGCTGTATCAGGGCAAGGCCACCGACGCCTGGGGCGGATGCACGCTGTTCGCGAACAAGCTGGTGGCGGGGCGCGGGTGGTGTGGGTCTTATACGAATATGTGAGCGAATAACGAGACCGTTACCGCACCGAATACCCCACGAACCGCCACGTCCTGTCCGCATCGAGCATGAAAGTCACGACCTCGCGCGACGACTGTCTCGCCTGGCTGAACTGCGTATCGAAACTGACGCTCATGAACCATCCCGCGGGCATGTTGCCGGAGCCGTCGAAGTGGAGATGCTTCACGCCCATCGGCATGCGCATGCCGGGCGTGCCGAGCGCGGCGCGATCCCGCGTAATCTTGCCGATGAAATCCTCGCGTGTAATGACCTTCTTCGCCACGGCGGAGGACGCATCCCACACCTCGCCCGCCCGGTTCTCGTCGATCATCTTCACGATCGCGCCCGCCATTTGCGCGATATCCTGATCCTGCTTGTCGAGCCCCGCCTGCTGGTCGCGTGTCAGCGAGGGCACCGGCTGCGCGTGCGCGACGATGCCGGCCGACATGAGCGCGAGCGCGCTCAACCACTGTTTCGTGCGTGTATTCATGATGCGTGAATCGATGGTTGATGTGCCCGGATTTTAGTGCGGGCTTTTACGAGACAGTCAGAAATACTGAATTTCGGCGGGCGAACCGCTCGGTGCGCGCGCATGCGGTTTGCTGCGGATCGTTCATGTTCTCTTGCGGAGCAGCGCCATGCGACTCGTCGACTGGAACATCCAATGGGCACGCGGCGTCGATGGCCGCGTCGATCTCCCGCGCATCGTAAGCGAGGCACGGGCGCTCCACGATTTCGACGTGCTGTGCCTGCAGGAAGTCACGCGCGGCTTTCACGAAGGCGAGCATGCAGGTGGTCTCGCGGGCGGTCCGAGCGCCGATCAGTTCGCGGAGCTGGCGGAGCTGATCCCGGGCGCGACCGTCATCGAGGGAATCGGGTCGGACTTGCCGCCCGTCGGCGCGGGCCTCGCGCGCAGGCAGTTCGGCAACGCCATCGTGAGCCGCCTGCCGGTGCGCCAGGTGCTGCGGCACTCGCTGCCGTGGCCCGCCGATCCCGCGAAGCCGTCGATGTTGCGCATCGCGCTCGAAGCGGTCATCGAAACGGACGTCGGGCCGCTGCGCGTCATCAGCACGCATCTGGAGTTCTATTCCGAAGCGCAGCGGCTCGCGCAAGTCGCGCGGCTGCGCGAACTGCATCGCGAAGCATGCGACCACGCGCGCCGCCCATCGCAGCCCGAAACGCAGGCAAGCCCGTTCGCCGATACCGCGCGGCCCATGTCGGCCATCGTCTGCGGCGACTTCAACAGCGCGTACGAAGGCTCGGCGTATCGGGCGATGCTCGAACCCGTCGCCGATGCGCCCTCCTTCGTCGATGCATGGGCCTGCGCGCACCCGAACGAGCCGCGCGCGGCGACCGTCGGGCTTTACGATCACGAACAATGGTCCGACGGCCCGTTCGCCTGCGACTTCGTCTTCGTCACCGAAGACCTGAAGCCGTGCATCGCGGGCTGCGAGGCTGACCAGACAAGCCGCTCATCGGACCATCAACCGATGTGGCTCGAATTGCGTCAGGTCTCGCGCGACAAGCCGTAGACGGCCTGCAGCACCGCCACGCGCGCCTGTCCGACGATCATGCCGCGCCAAAGATCGTCGTCGATATAGAACGCGTCGCGAATCTGGCGGCGAATGGCGGCTTTCTGCGCGTCGGGCGCGTCGGGGTGATGACGCACCCAGACATCGGCGCGCAGCATGTCGAGCATGTCGGTGAGCGGCACGGTGCCGTATTCGATCGCGATGGCCGCGCCCGATGCATGCGGGCACGTCTCGTCGAGCGTCGAGAGCAGCGGCCCCGCGACGTTCGCCGCGATGGACGTGCCATCGAGCGGGCTCGTCACGTCCGCGCCCCACCAGCGCCGCGCGCGCGGCAAGTCGCCCACGTTGATCTTCGCGCCGAAGCCGCTCGGCCCGAGTCCCGTGTGAAAGTCGATCCAGCCTATCGCCGCGCACGTCTCGCCATAGTCCGCGAGAATCCGGCGCATCGTGCGCGTGCTCCATGCCGGCTCGCTGCCGCCGTAGAACATGCCTTCGGCGTGCGTGTACTGCCCGGTCGTGACGGCTTCCTGATACGCCCATTGTCCGCGCGTGTCGATGTAGTCGCGAATCGCGGCGATATTCGCTTCGTCCGGCGGCCACGTTGGCGGCACGAGCAGATCGTGCAGTTCCGCGTAACCCGCGTTCCCCTGCAACGGCGCGGCGAAATTCACGCTGTTGCGGTTCAGATCGACATTGCCTTCCGTCGTGCGGCTCAGATACGAAAAGCCATACGGGTTGATCGCGTGAACGAGGAGCAGCGCGACGCCGAGCTTATCGAGCAGCGCGGGCAAGCCGTCGTCGTGGAGCAGCGCGACTTGCGCGCCCGAGCCGCAAAAGCCTTCGACGCCATGCGTCGCCGATGTCAGCACGAGCATGCGCTTCGCATTAGCCGGTCCGATGCGCGCGACATCGGTTGCGAGCGTCTCGCCTTCGAGTCCTGCGATGTCGGGCAGCACGCGCGTATCGACGTTGATGTTGCGGCGAGCGGCGGCGGCGAGAAAACGCTCGCGCGCATCGCGGTATGAAGTGGAGAAGAAGGTCGTCATGATGTCCTCACGCGCGCGCAAGGAACTTTTCGACGAGCTTCACCCAGTACGTCGATCCGAGCGTCAGCACGTCGTCGTTGAAGTCGTAGCTGCTGTTGTGCAGCATGCACGGACCGAGGCCGTGTCCATGATCGCGATGCGCGCCCTGGCCGTTGCCGATATACCCGTAGCAGCCGGGGCGTTCGAGCAGCATGAACGAGAAGTCCTCGGCGCCCATCGTCGGATCGATATCGGTATTCACATGATCCGCGCCCGCGACTTCCTGCATGACGCCGAGCGCGAACTGGGTTTCCGCCTGCGTGTTCACGGTCGGCGGATAGTTGCGCACGAACTTCACTTCGGCCTTGCATCGGTACGCCGCAGCGGTGGCCGCGACGATCTCCTTCATGCGCGTCTCGATGAGGTCGAGCACGTCGACGGAAAACGTGCGGACCGTGCCCGCGAGCGTCGCCGTCGTCGGAATCGCGTTCACCGCGTGGCCCGCTTCCATCTTCGTGATGGAGAGCACGGCTGCATCGATGGGCCGCTTGTTGCGCGTCACGATGCTCTGCAAGCCCGTGCCGATTTGCAGCGCCGTGAAGACGGGATCGACGCCATCGTGGGGAATCGCGGCATGCGCGCCGACGCCTTCGATGCGGATTTCGAACTCGTTGCTCGATGCCTGCGTCGCCCCGACACGCGCGCCGAAGTTGCCGGCGGGCATGCCCGGCCAGTTGTGCAGCGCGAAGACGGCATCGACGGGAAAGCGCTGGAAAAGGCCGTCCTCGATCATCGCTTTCGCGCCGCCGCCGCCCTCTTCCGCGGGCTGGAAAATGAACACGACGGTGCCGTCGAAATCGCGATGCTTCGCGAGATATTGCGCGGCGCCGAGCAGCATGGCGGTGTGACCGTCGTGGCCGCACGCGTGCATCTTGTTCTCGTGCTTCGACGCGTGCGCGAACGTGTTGAGTTCGGGAATCGGCAGTGCGTCCATGTCCGCGCGCAACCCGATGGCGCGCGCGCTCGTGCCTTTTCTCAACACGCCGACGACGCCTGTCTTGCCGAGTCCGCACGTCACCTCGATGTCCCAGCTTTGCAGCTTCTTCGCGACGAGCTCGGCGGTGCGCGCTTCTTCGTAGCAGAGTTCGGGATGCGCGTGAATATCGCGGCGGATGGCTTTCAGTTCGTCTTGCGCCTCGGCGATCGCGGGAATGATCGGCATGCTTTCCTCGTTCGTTGAATGACTGGGTCGATGTATCGCTCCAGCATTGTCGATGGCCGTAATTCACAGGGAAAGCTGATATTTCTTGTCCGTGACTTAAGTAAAGCTCATGCGTCGCCGGCAGCGTGGCCCGCGCGGGACCGCGCGCGGATGCTGTCCTGCACGACGCGCATCACCGCATGACGGTCGTGAATCTTGCGCTCCAGCATGCCGACGACGCGGCGCGGCGTGTTCTTCGCGAGCGGCAGAACGACGAGCGCGGGATCGCTCGCCCACGATCCGTATTCGAGCAGCGGCACCACCGAAACGCCCGCGCCTTGGCGCACGAGTTCGACGATCACTTCGAGCGAATTAAGTTCGAGGAACTCATTGACGGCGAGACGGTTGTGCCGCAACGCGCGCTCGATCAGCGCGCCGGTGCGCTGCGCCCGGTCGAAGCGCAGAAACGGCCCGCTCGCGAGCAAGTCGGCGGCGCTCGCGAACGCGCCGCCCGACGATCCGACCGCGACGAGCGGCTCGGAATAAAGCGGCGTCCAGTTGAGGCTCGCGGGCGTCTTGCCCGCCATCTCGACGATCACCGCCGCGTCGATCTCGCCCGCCTCCACTTGCGGCGCGAGCGCGAGCGCCTTGCCGGTGAAGAGCCGCACATCGAGCCGTGGGTACTGCGCCTTGAGTTCCGTGACGACGGACGCGAGGGCGCCCATCGCCGAATCCACCGCACCGATGGAAACCGACCCCGCGATTTCATCGTCGAGGCCCGTGAGACGCATGCTGTCGTACAGCGCGACGATGCGCTCAGCCTGCGGCAATACTTGCTTGCCGATGCTCGTGAGCCGGTTCGTGCGGCCGACGCGGTCGAAGAGCGGCCGCTTCAAATCGTCTTCGAGCGACTGCATCTGCAGGCTGACCGCCGCCTGCGTCAGCGCGACTTTTTCGGCGGCGGCCGCGAACGAGCCGTATCGCGCCACGGCAATGAACGTGCGCAAAAAGCGGATGTTGCTCATGGCGATATAGGGGCTCACCCGATGTTGTAATCAGGTTTCCTTGAGTGTCGGTTCAGAAATTCTATATTTTCTTATTTTAGTAAGGCGTAGTCTTTTGCATGTCGTCTCGCAGGTTGACGCGGATGTCGTCCTATCGAAAACCCTACTCTTTCGACCCCCAAGCCCACGGAGTCCAATCGATGAGCACCGTATTACCTGCATCGCATGCGGCCGGAGACAACGCCGCGCTCAATCTGTCGGGCCGGCGCGCCATCGTCGTTTCGACCATCGGCAACGCGCTCGAATGGTTCGACTTCATGGTGTACGGCTTCTTCGCGGTCATCATCTCGAAGCTGTATTTTCCCGCGACGAGTCCCACGATTTCGCTGCTCGCGACGTGGGCGACCTTCGGCGTCGGCTTTCTCACGCGGCCGCTCGGCGGCATCGTGCTCGGCGCCGTGGCGGATCGCGTCGGACGCAAGTCGGCGCTCACGCTCACCATTTCGCTGATGGCGGTCGGCATCGCGATCATCGCGTTCGCGCCGACATACGCGGCCATCGGCATTGCCGCACCGTTGCTGATGCTGCTCGGCCGCCTCATTCAGGGCTTTTCGGCGGGCGGTGAAGTCGGCTGCGCGACGGCGTTTCTCGTCGAATACGCGCCCGCGAACAAACGCGGCTATTTCGGCAGCTTCCAGATGGTGGCGCAAGCCGCGGCGAGCCTTGCCGGTTCGTTCTTCGGCGCGGTGCTCACGCGCACGCTGAGCCCGGAGCATCTGAGTAGCTGGGGCTGGCGCGTGCCGTTCGTGATCGGTCTCCTGATCGTGCCGGTCGGCCTCTACCTGCGCTCGAAGCTCGACGAATCCCCGGTGTTCGTCGAGAAAGCGCAGAAGAACGAACTCACCGCGAGCCCTATCCGCGATACGGCCACGAAGCACTGGATGCCCGTGCTCGCAGGCTTCGGCCTCACCGTGTTCGGCACCATCGGCACGTATATCTTTCTGTTATACCTGCCGACGCACGCCACGCGCGTGCTGCACATGGCGCTTACCGACGGCCTCATCAGCTCGACCGTCGGCGCGCTCGTGTATCTCGTGTGCTGCCCGTTCTTCGGCAGGCTGTCCGACCGCATCGGCCGCAAGAAGCTGATGACCGCCGCGCTCGCGCTCTCGCTCGTCACCGCGTATCCGATCTTCGCGGTGCTGACCGCGCATCCGAGTCTGCCGATGCTGCTCGCCTGCCAGGCGTTGCTGATGATGTACCTCGGCATCTTCCAGGGCTGCTATCCGGCGTTCATCTCGGAGCTGCTGCCGTCGAGCGTGCGTTCGACGGGCATCTCGGTCAGCTACAACGTCGCGGTGATGATCTTCGGCGGCTTCGCGCCGGCCATCGTGCAATGGCTCACGATGACGACGGGCGATCCGCTCTCCATCTGCTATTACGTGATGTTCGGCAGCGCGGTCGCGCTTCTGACCATCCTGCCGCTGCGCGACCGCTACAGCGATGCGCTGCGCTAGGCGCTGAGTTCTGTCATCGCGCTGAAAGCCGCGTTGCCCCCGCGCAGCGCGGCTTTGCTTTTTGGCGTAGTCTGCTTCGACGTCCGCAAGCCGCGCCAAGTTTGAATTAAGTCTGAATTAAGAATGGGGCCGTAGTCTCGACTTGACCGACCCACCCCTCCTTCCGGCCGCGCAAGCGGCCATTTTTTTGGGGCCACGCCATGCAATTGATCGTGCGCTTCTTGCTGGTGATCGTCGTGCTCGTCGTCGCAACGACGATCGGCGAGCTTCTTCTCTCGCTCGTCGCACGCGTGTTCATGCCGCACTGAACGTGCATCGGTCCTCATCTACGTGCCGATGAACCGCACCACGTTGTCCAGCGGCTCACGCGCGCTTTCGAGCTGATTTTCCGGCTTCGACCAGTCCGCATAGCCGAGGCTCATGCCGCAGACGACCGTCTCGTTCGCCGGCAGCGCCAGCACTTTCGCGATGATGCGGTGATACCGGTTGAACGCCGCCTGCGGGCACGTGTCGAGCCCGAACGCGCGCGCGAGCAGCATCACGTTCTCGATGAACATGCCGTAGTCGAGCCACGAACCGCGCTCCATCGTGCGGTCGGTCGTGAAGATGATGCCCACCGGCGCACCGAAGAATTGGAAGTTGCGGCCCATTTGCGCGTGCATGCCTTCACGGTCCTCGCGCGTGAGGCCGAGCAGCGTATAAAGCCCGATGCCGAGCGCGCGCCTGCGCTCGATGAAGGGCGAGGCCCACTCGCGCGGGTAATACGCGAATTCTTCTTCGTGCTCGCGGTCGGCCTGCGGATCGTTGAAGACGTCGAGGATCGCGCGCGACAGCGCATGCTTCGCCTCGCCGGTCAGCACATGCACCTTCCACGGCTGGATGTTGCTGCCCGATGGCGCACGGCACGCGTGCCGCAAAATGGCTTCGAGCGTCTCCCGATTCACGGCGTCGGGAAGAAACGCGCGAATCGAGCGGCGCGTGGCAATGGCGTCGATCACGGAAAGGCTTGTGTTCATCGCGGCGGCTGAATCGATGCGGAATACGAACGCTAACATCGCGCGCGCGGGCATGCTTCGTGCAATTCGCGGCGCCATCCTCATGCGCCTCGCCGATTTCGGAAAGATCGGCGGCGTCTGCCTATACTGGCTGAGTGTCATCCCGTATTGCTTACACCGCGCCGGAAAGGTCCTGACGCTTCGATGCGCTGACCCGCTCTCGCGCCGCATCCTCGCGCCTTCGCGATTCGGGTTGCCGAATCGCTTCACGGGCGCATCGACACGCTTCGCCGCATCTTCGTCTCTCTCGCCCCGACGCTTCCCGCCGCGTTTTCGCGCGTGGTCGCGCCATTCCCGGCAACGCATTGCATGGGACCGGAGCCGCACGGACTCCGGTCGACAAGGAGAATGCTCGATGCAACACCCCGTCCCCCAATCGAATACCGCGCGCACCGATGCGCCGCCCGTCACGCGCCGCGCGCCGACGCACATCCACGAGACGCAAGCCACGACCCAAGCCACGACCCAGGCCGCCGCCGATGTCCTCGCGCCGCCCGCCGCCAGAACGAGCGACGCGAAGTCGAGCGTCAATCTGACCGTCAACGGCCGCAGTCATTCGCTGTCGCTCGACCCGCGCACGACGCTGCTCGATGCGCTGCGCGAGCATCTCCATCTGACCGGCACGAAAAAAGGCTGCGATCACGGGCAATGCGGCGCGTGCACCGTGCATGTGAACGGCCGGCGCGTGAATGCGTGCCTGTGCCTCGCCGCCGCGCATGACGGCGATGCCGTGACGACCATCGAAGGCATCGGCGAAACCGATGCGCTGCATCCGCTGCAGGCAGCTTTCGTCGAATGCGACGGCTATCAGTGCGGCTACTGCACGGCCGGGCAATTGATGTCGGCGCTCGCGCTGCTGGACGAACCCATCGGTCCGAACGACGACGACGTGCGCGAAGCGATGAGCGGCAACCTGTGCCGCTGCGGCGCGTATCAGAACATCGTCGCGGCGATCCAGTCCGTGCGCGGCCCGAAAGCGTAAGGAGCGCTCATGGAACTCTTTCAGCTTTCGCGCGCCCGCGACCTGCGCGATGCGATCGCGGCGGGCGCCGCCGCGCATACCGCGCAGCAAGGCGCGGAAGTGCGCTTTCTCGCGGGCGGCACGACGCTCGTCGACCTGATGAAGCTCAACGTCGAGCGGCCCGCGCGCATCGTCGACATCAGCCGCCTGCCGCTCGATACCATCGAAGCGACGGACGACGGCGGCGTGCGCATTGGCGCGACCGCGCGCAATTCCGACCTCGCGCACCACCCGCTGATCCGCGATCGTTACGCGGTGCTTTCGCAGGCCGGGCTATCGGGCGCGTCGGTACAGTTGCGCAACATGGCGACCACGGCGGGCAACCTGCTTCAGCGCACGCGCTGCGTTTATTTCCGCGATACGGCCTCGCCCTGCAACAAGCGCGAGCCGGGCACCGGCTGCTCGGCGATCGGCGGCTTCAATCGCACGCAGGCGATTCTCGGCACGAGCGACGCGTGCATCGCGAGCAATCCGTCGGACATGAACGTGGCGCTCGCCGCGCTCGAAGCGACGATTCACGTCGAAGGCGCGGGCGGCAAGCGCGCGATTGCCTTCGACGACTTCCATCTGCTGCCCGGCACGACGCCCGAGCGCGAAACCGTGCTCGAAGCGGGCGATCTCGTCACGCACGTGACGCTGCCGCCGCCGGCCGAAGGCGCGCGTTCGCTCTATCTCAAGCTGCGCGACCGCGCTTCGTATGAGTTCGCGCTCGCGTCGGCGGCGATCGTCGTCGGCGTGAAAGATGGGCGCATCGCGCATGTTCGCGTGGGTCTCGGCGGCGTCGCGACAAAACCGTGGCGTTCGCGCGAAGCCGAGAACGAACTGCTGAACGCCGCGCCCGACGAAGCCAGCTTCCGGCGCGCCGCCGACGCCGCGCTCGCCGGTGCGAAGCCGCAAAGCGGCAACGGCTTCAAGGTGGAACTGGCCAAGCGCTGCATCGTGCATGCGCTCAAGCTCGCCACGCAGTCGTCCTGAACCGACCGAGGAACACATCCATGTCCAC